>JBFJPA010000096.1:0-11375 GCA_041617355.1 Longimicrobiales bacterium | reverse complement strand
CCGCACCGTTCAACTTTCCCGTCCCTTCGCCGAGAATCTTCTTCCGTTCTGCCGCGCGCGCGGCCACGCGGTCCCACCGGCACCGGTCATGGCGAAGCACGCATACACGATCGACGACGCAGCCCGAGAGCTGATCCAGCTCGAAGCGTCGGACGCAAAGGCCGCTCGCCGGCTGGCGGACCGCGTGCGACGGTTGGCCGGAGGCTCGATCGGTGAGGTCCGGACGCACCTCGAGGCTGCGGCGAAGGAGCTATCGTGCGCGAGTCGGACGCGGGATCCGGAACGAGCCCGGGCCCGACTCGCCAGCGCCGGCAACGCCGTCGAACGGGCGATGGCCGCACACGACGCTTCCGAGCCCGGACCCTCCGCACATGACGCCGCGCCTTCGATGTCGACCTGGACCGGTGCGGTGGACCCGCTCATGCTGGCCGCTCTGTCCGCGCTCGAGCCGGCCGATGGCGCTTTGGACATCGAGCCGGCGATGCTGTCGCAACCGGAGGCCGCGGACACCGAGCTGCTCGACGGCTTCATTGCGGAGAGTGAAGAGTATCTGCGCGACGCGGAAGCCGCGCTGCTCGCGCTCGAACGGCAGCCGACGGACAGCGAGTCGATCAATCGCGTGTTCCGCTGCTTCCACACGATCAAGGGTACGTCGGCGTTCCTTGGACTCGAAGCGATCACGGATCTGGCCCATCGCGCAGAGTCGCTGTTGAGTCGCGCGCGGGCGGGGTCGTTGCTGCTCACGGGACCGAACGCCGATCTCGCGCTGCAGGCCGTGGATCATCTGGGCGCGCTCGTACGCGCCGTGCGTGTCGAATCGGATCCTCCGGATGCGGCCACGTTGCTGGCGGCCCTCGCCGCGGCCGATAGCGCAGCATCATCCGCCCCGGTCGAAGTGCGTGCCGCGCCCACGTCGACGCCCGCCGCGTCGGCCGACGGAGAAGCCGGCGGCGAATCCTATACGCGAGTTCGAACCGATCGGCTCGATCAGATGCTGGACATCATCGGCGAGATGGTGATCGCGCACACCATGATCGCCGAGGACGCACTCGTGACCGGCGGCACCGATGATGGTCTGACGCGCAAGGTATCGCACGCCGGCAAGATCGTGCGGGAACTGCAGGAGCTCAGCATCTCGATGCGCATGGTCCCGATGCGCGCGATGTTCCAGAAGCTGGCTCGCGTGTGTCGCGACGCCGCACGAAAGCGTGGCAAGTTGATCGACTTCGTGGCGGACGGCGAAGACACGGAAATCGATCGTAACATGGTGGATGTCGTGAGCGACCCGCTCGTGCACATGGTGCGCAATGCGGTGGACCACGGGATCGAGTCGGCGCAGGAGCGCGGAGCGGCCGGCAAGCCCGCGCGCGGGACCGTCCGCCTTGCCGCGTTCCACGCGGGCGGCAGCGTCGTCATCACGCTCGAAGACGATGGCCGGGGCCTGGATCGGAATCGGCTCGCGGCGAAGGCCGTCTCGATGGGGCTCGTCGATGCCGACCAGACACTTACCGATCGCGAAGTGCACGAGCTGATCTTCGCGCCCGGGTTTTCGACAGCCGAATCGGTAACTGATTTGTCCGGCCGCGGCGTCGGCATGGATGTCGTGCGGCGCAATATCGAGGCGTTGAGGGGCCGTATCGACATTGCCTCCGAGCCCGGTCGCGGCACGCGCTTCGGCATCCGCTTGCCCCTCACGCTCGCCATTACGGACGGCATGCTCGTACGCGTGGGGGCGGAGCGATACATCGTGCCGACCGTGAACATCCAGATGAGCTTCCGTCCGGAGCGGAGCGCGTTGTCGACGGTGGTCGGCCGCGGCGAAGTGGTGAGCCTGCGCGGCGAGGTCCTGCCGATCGTGCGCCTGCACGAAACGCTCCATGTGACGGGGGCCGTCACCGACCCCACCCTGGGCCTGCTCGTGATCGTCGGCTCGGCGGAACGCCGGTGTGCCCTGCTCGTCGATGAGCTGCTCGGCCAGCACCAGGTCGTGGCCAAGACACTGGGCGCGGGCATCGGCAAGGTGAACGGCGTGTCGGGCGGCGCCATTCTCGGGGACGGCCGCGTCGGCCTGATCCTGGACGTGCCCGAGCTGATCGCGCCGCCGAAATCGACCGCGAAGCAGGCGCGCGGCGCAGCCTGATGCTCAAGCGCGCTGCGCCGGGACCGATACTCGGCGACCGTCGGCCCTAGGCGCGGCGGGAACCAGCAGGAGGAAGAACCGGCAGATGTCGAACGAGCCGAACACGAATGCGGGCCGTCGGGGCGGCAAGTACCTGACGTTCTCGCTGGGCAACGAGGAATACGGCATCGGGATCCTCAAGGTCCACGAGATCATCGGGATGATGCCCATCACACGCGTGCCACGCACGCCGCCCGTGATCCGCGGCGTCATCAACTTGCGCGGCAAGGTCATTCCGATCGTCGATCTGCGCCGCAAGTTCGAGCTGCCGGCGACCGACGAGGGCAGGGCCACGTGCATCATCGTGGTGCAGGTAAAGGGAATACAGACAGGTCTCGTCGTAGATAGCGTCTCGGACGTGCTGGACATCCCTTCGGCAGACATCGAGGAGGCCCCGTCCTTCGGCGATGACGTGGCCACACACTATCTGCTGGGCCTGGCCAAGACGAACGGCGCCGTCAAGCTGCTGCTGGACATCGAGCGAGTGCTGGAAGCGAGCGAGACGGCCGCGCTGGGAGCGGCCGTGGCGGAATCGGCCGCCTGAGAGGGCTCGGCTCAAGTCGCATTCGGCCGGGCCGATAATGGGTTCCCATCCCCCCACGAGGGGGTCGGAACCGTCACCAGGAGAACGAACGTGACGCGGAAAGCCTTGCGCCCGCTGATGATGGCGGGTGTGCTCGCCCTGGTCGCGCTCGCACCGACGCGCGCGCAGGCCCAGGCGAGCGATGTCGTTTATGTCGCGTCGGATCTGACGTCGCTTCCCAAGATGGCGTCCATCGACAAGGCGTCTCGGACCATTCAGGCGTCCTATCCGGAGCACCTCCGACGCAACGGCGTAGGCGGCACGGTCCAGCTGCAGTTGATCATTGGTCCGGACGGCAAGGTCGAGCCGAACAGCATCCAGGTCGTCTCCAGCACGGTTCCCGAGCTGGGCGAGGCCGCGACGAAGGCGGCGGAGAAACTCGAGTTCGTTCCGGGCAAGGTGAAGGACTCACCGGTCCGTTCGAAGGTCATCCTGCCGATCACGTACCGCGCGTCGTAAGGCAGAATCGACGTCGAGAAACGCGTCGCGTGTGCTCGCAGCCGGACCAGCGGCACACGGGGCGGTCCCGAAGGAGCGAAGTATGCGCCGGATCAACGATATCCGCATCGGCCCCCGCCTGATCGGTGGCTTTACATCGGTCGCACTGCTGTGTGCGTTCGTCGGCCTGGGCGGACTGGCGACGCTACGTAGTCTGCAGTCGCGGCTGGACGCGATGTACACGGGCGGCGTCGTTCCGCTCGAGCTGCTCAAGACGGTCTCCGATCGGTACGCGATCGATGTCGTCGACCTGACCAACAAGGCGAGCAACGGACTGATCCAGTTCCCGAATGCGCAGCGGGGCCTGGCCGAGTCGCGTCGTGTCATCGAGGTGACGTGGACGCAGTACCGGACGGCGATCGATTCCGACCAAGAGCGGAAGATGGCGGACGAGGCCGAGACGCTGATGCGGAACGCGGATGAGCGTCTGGACGCGCTTCGCGACATGCTGGTCGCCCAGGATTACTCCGCACTCAGCATCTTCGTCGCCACGGAATTGTACGCGACGATCGATCCGATCACGGAGAAGATTCAGGAGCTGAGCGCGCTGCAGCTCGCCGAGGCCAGGCAGACCAACGAAGAGGCGGCGGCCCGGTACGCGCAGGCCAAGGTCATGGCGTGGATCCTGATCAGTGCGGCCGTACTGTTGGCGCTGGGTCTGGGCATCACGTTGACGCGAACGATAACGGGCCGACTGGCGCTCGTCGTGGAGCGCGCGGAACGCGTCCGCTCGGTAGCGCTGGCGGGACTGGAACGACAGGCGCAGGCGCTGGCGCGTGGTGATTTGGACGCGCACGTCGATGCGCACGTGGAGCCGCTGGGTCTGGACATGCAGGACGAGCTGGGTGAGCTGGGTCGGGCACTCGACAGCATCATCGTGCAGGCCGAATCGACCGTGCGTTCCTCGGTGCAGGCCCGTGAAGTCGTCGGCGCGCTGGTCAGCGAGACCAGCCGGCTCACCGAGGCGGGCCGTGCCGGCCAGCTCAGCGTGCGCGGCGATGCCGCCCGCTTCGAAGGCGCCTACCGTGACCTGGTCGATGGCGTGAACCAGACGCTGGACGCGGTGACGGCGCCGGTCGAAGAGGCGACACGAGCGCTCGAGCGGCTCGCGGCTCGCGATCTGACCGTGCGCGTGACCGGCGAATACCGGGGCGACCACGCGCGCTTGAAGGACGCAATGAACGAGGCGATCGCCAACCTCGAGGACGTGCTACGCGAGGTGTGGGAGGCGACCGAGGAAGTCGCCAGCGCATCGGACCAGATCAGCCGGGGCAGCCAGCAACTCGCGAGCGGCGCCAGCGACCAGGCCAGCACACTGGAAGAAGTGGCCAGCTCGCTGCAGGAGCTGTCCTCCATGGCGCGGCAGAACGTCGGCAATGCCAAGGAAGCGAAGAGCCTCGCCGATGGCGCGCGCGGCAGTGCCACGCGCGGCGTCGAGCGCATGCGCTCGTTGACCACCGCGATGGAGAAGATCAAGGCATCCAGCGATGCGACGGCGAAGATCGTGCGGACGATCGACGAAATCGCGTTCCAGACCAATCTGCTTGCCCTGAACGCGGCCGTCGAGGCCGCGCGAGCGGGCGATGCCGGCCGTGGTTTCGCCGTCGTCGCCGAGGAAGTCCGCAGCCTGGCGCAACGCAGTGCCGAAGCGGCCAAGAACACGGCGAGTCTGATCGAAGAAAGCGTGCGCAACGCCGAAAGCGGCGTCGATCTCAACGCCGATGTGCTGATGCAGCTGGGCGAGATCAATGGCCACGTCAATCGCGTCGGCGAGGTCGTGGCGGAGATCGCGGCGGCGTCGGAGCAGCAGAGCGACGGTGTGGCGCAGATCAACGGGGCCGTCGAACAGATGAACAGCGTGACACAGGCCGTGGCCTCGAACTCCGAGGAGAGCGCGGCTGCAGCCGAAGAGCTGAGCGGCCAGTCGGACCGCGTGCGTGAGCTCGTCTCGAGCTTCACACTGCGCGGCGCGGGCGAAGCACGTCGTCGCGAGCAGTCCGGTTCGGGGCCGTCCCAAACGCGATCCAAGGACGGAGGTCGCCGGCCGAAGAACGGGAGAACGCCCCGGAACGGCGGTCGCCGCCAGGACGCCGCGACGCTGATCCCACTCGACGACCAGGATCTCGCAGCGCTCGGCGAGTTCTGAGCTGCCGGGACCCGGATTCGTGGCGACGATGCCGAGCCTGCTGGCGCCCAGTGTCGTGGGTCCGCTAACGGACGCGACCAGTGCGCTGCCGCAACTGCGAGCGTCGCAGTTCCGTGCGATCCAGGCGCTCGCGCACCGCATCAGCGGCATACACCTGCCGGCCGGCAAGGAAGGCCTGGTGCGGTCTCGCCTGGCGCGGCGCCTGCGCCGGCTGGGCCTGCGTGATTTCGACACGTACCTGAAGTTCCTTCGCACGGACACGAGCGGCAACGAGATCCCGCACCTGATCGAAGCGCTGACGACGAACAAGACCAGCTTCTTCCGGGAGCCTCGTCACTTCCAGTACCTCGCGGACCATGTCCTGCCGGACGCACTCGCCGAAGGCAGGCCGCTCCGTTTCTGGAGCGCCGGTTGCTCGTCGGGCGAAGAAGCCTACTCCCTCGCCATGCTCGTGCAACGGCATAGTCTCGGTCGGCGCACCGATGTGCGGATTCTCGCCACCGACATCGCGGCCGGCATGCTGGATCGTGCGCGCCGGGGCGAGTACGACGAGAAACACATAGAGCGTTTGCCGGACGGCTACCGCCAGTACTTCGAGCCGGTTCGGCGCAGACAATCCGGTCACGTCGCGGTGCGCGCGCCGGTACGCGAGCTGGTCCGCTTCGCGCGACTCAACCTGATGGCAGAATGGCCGATGCGCGGCCCGTTCGACGCCATCTTGTGTCGGAACGTGATGATCTACTTCGACAAGCCCACGCAGCAACTGCTCGTGGAGCGCTTCGAGGGCGTGCTCCGGCCGGGCGGCCACCTCTTCGTGGGTCACTCCGAGAGTCTGTCGGGCGTGAAACACAGCCTGCGTTTCGTGCAACCGGCAGTGTACCGGCGATGATCACGTCGACGCCGCTGGCCCGCCGCATCGTGGGCGTCGCCGATCTGCAGGTGAGCGCCGATCCGGCCGACCTGCTCGTGACGTACGCACTGGGCAGCTGCCTCGGTGTGGCGATTCACGATCCGTTCGCCGGCGTCGGCGGTCTGTTGCACGTCATGCTGCCGGACTCGGTGATCGACCCGAATCGGGCCCGCGCGAATCCGGCCACGTTTGTCGATACGGGTGTGCCTCTGCTGTTCCGGCAGGCATATGCGCTGGGTGCGCGCAAGGAACGGATCGTCGCGAGGGTCGCCGGCGGCGCGACCATGGGCGCGACGGAAGAGGAAGATCGCTTTCAGATCGGACGGCGCAACTTCGCGAAGCTGCGTGAGCTGTTCTGGAAGAACGGCGTACTGCTTTCGGCCCATGACGTGGGCGGCAACGCCTCGCGAACGTTGGTTCTGAACATGGCGACGGGTGACGTGCTGGTGAAGGCGGAAGGGCATACGGTGGCGCTGTAGCACAGGGTTGAGACGATGGCATACAACGTAATCGTAGTGGACGACAGCGCGGTCATGCGGGCGATGATCAAGCGCACGCTGCAGCTGTGCCGCATGCCGCTCGGCGAAGTGCATGAGGCGGGTCACGGTGTCGAGGCGTTGGAGAAGCTGGATCGACACTGGATCGACCTGGCGCTCATCGACATCAACATGCCGGTCATGAACGGCGAGGAGCTGATCGAGCGGATCCGGGAGCGACCGGAACTCGCGGGCCTCGCGATCATCGTCGTCAGTACGGAGGGCAGTGAGCCGCGCATCGAGAAGGTGCGCAGCATGGGCGCCCGTTTCATCCGGAAACCGTTCGCGCCCGAGGACCTCAGGCGCGCGATCCTCGATCTGATGGGAGAGCCGAAAAATGATGGAGCCGCAGAAGGCGCTGTGGTCAGCGGCGACCTCGACTTTTGAGACCCTCGCGTTCGTCGTCGCGGAGGAAGCGGCGTCGGGCGCGGAGCCGGCCACGTGGGCCGGCGAGGCGAGGGTCCGATTCCGCGGCCCTCGTGTCGGCGAGCTGATCATTCGCATGGAAGCCGTCCCGCTGGCGACCGTCGCGTCGAACATGCTGGGCAGCCCGGAGGCGCCCACGCCGACGCTGCGCCGCGATGCGCTGGGTGAGCTGGCGAATGTGATCTGTGGTCACGTGTTGCCGTTGATCACGGGAACACACGCCGTATACTCGCTGACCGCGCCGATCATCGGGCCGGCTCGAGTGGACCCGCCGGGCGCTGCGGCATTCGCGCGCGTCCAGCTCCAGCTCGACAACGGTCGGGCCGAAGTCACCATACGGCTGGCGGAGCCTGTGGCGGCGTGATCCGCGTCCTGGTCGTCGACGACTCCGCACTCGTGCGGAAGGTGCTCTCCGACGAGCTGTCCCGAGAGGCCGATATCGAGGTAGTCGGCACGGCCATTGACCCGTACGTCGCGCGGGACAAGATCATCGCGCTCCAGCCCGACGTGCTGACGCTCGACGTCGAGATGCCGCGCATGGACGGGCTTTCGTTCCTGGCGCGGCTCATGAAGCACTACCCGATGCCGGTCGTCATCGTCAGCTCGCTGACGCCCGCACACGGGGAGCTGGCACTGCGCGCGCTCGATCTGGGCGCCATCGAGGTGGTCAGCAAGCCCGGCTCCGCACTGACGACGCCGGACGTGTCGAGGCGACTCGTGCACGCGATTCGCGCCGCGGCTGCCGCGGGTACACGGGTCCGAACCCGCATCGCCTCGCCCGCCACGGCGGGCCCCCTGCCGGCGGTCCACATCGAGACCACGCACAAGGTCATCGCGATCGGCGCGTCCACAGGTGGGACACGCGCGATCGAAAGCGTCTTGCGCGCATTCCCCGCCGACGCGCCCGGCACCGTCATCGTCCAGCACATGCCGGAAGCGTTCACGAACGCGTTCGCGCAACGCCTCAATCGGGCCGCCGCCATGGAGGTCCGCGAGGCGAAGGACGGCGATCTCATCGTTCCGGGCGTGGCCCTGGTCGCACCCGGTAGCCGGCACCTCGTCGTTCAGCGCAGCGGAGCCCACTACGTGGCACATCTGCGAGACGGCCCGCCCGTCCACCACCAGCGTCCAGCCGTGGATGTGCTGTTCGACTCGGTCGCACGTGCCGCAGGACAGAACGCCGTGGCCGCACTGCTTACCGGCATGGGCGTGGACGGCGCCCGCGGCCTGCTCGCCATGCGCAAAGCGGGTGCGCGGACCTTCGCCGAAGCGGAAGAGACGTGCGTCGTCTACGGTATGCCGCGTGAGGCCATGCGCATCGAGGCGGCCGAGCTGGCCGTTCCGTTGCCCGCCATCGCCGCCACGCTCCTCGACGCCGTGACGCGCCCGATCCAGCCCGCGGTCGAAACGGCGAGCTAGCCCGGACTCCACATCCTGCGAAACGTCTTTCTCTTTGGAATCGACGGCGCCGGGACCGGCGCCGTGTTTCAGGGCGCCGTGGATCAGTCCGTCAGGTAGACGGGCTCGCGGACACCCCACGAAGCCTTGTTCAAGATCACCTGCCGGCCCAGCCGCTTCTGCAGGTTGATCGCGATCGGGCCCTGCAGATTCGCCGTGCACGCGCGACCCGCGGCCTCCGGCAGTGTGACCGTCACCAGGATCGCCACATCCTCCGGCGAGCCGGCCCCGAGCGCCGCCGCGTCCAGCTTCGGCAGATCGACTACGTAGCCCCGGAACAGGCGGAACGGATCGGCCACCAGCAGACAGAGCGCCTCATGCTCCGTCGACTGCAGCCAGTAAAAGCCTTCGCGTGGCGCCGGCACCATCACGAAGCTGCGGCAGTCGGGGAATCCGAACAGCCCGTGCTCGAACGTGATCTCCACGTCCACTCTCGACGCCAGCGTCTCCCGCTCCGGCGTCAGGCTGTCCACCGCAAGGGCCAAATTGCCCACTGTGCTCATCGCAAGTAATCCGTGAGAGTAACCGACAGAATCCGCGACGTCGCCATCAACGCCGCCTGATACGTCGTCTGCCGACTGATCAGCTGCGAGATGGCTTCCTCCATCTCGACTTCCGACAGATCGGACCGTAGCGAACGCAGACTCGACTCCAGCGTATCCAGGTTCGCTCCCGCCATCTCCAGCTGACGACCCCGGGCGCCCGTCTCGCCGAGCACGTCCTGCACGCGGTCGAAGGCGGTCTCCACGGCGACCAGCGATGTCCGGATCCCGGCCGTCGAATCTGCGCCCAGCGCGGTGGAAAGCGCCTGGAGCGAAGCAATCACGCCGCTGTCGACGAAGACCTCGAGCGCGTTGTGATTCGTGAACGCGGTCTGGCCCTCGCCGATCGCGACGGGCCGGGCTCCGCTGGGTGGCCGGCTGGTCGAGGTCGAGCCATCGGGTGCGAAGGGCGGCTCGGCCTCGAAGTCGCCGCCGAACAGGAAGGCGGAGCCCAAACGGGTGTTCCCAAGCGCGACGACCTGGCCGATGATCTCGTCGAGCTCGGCCTGCGTGATGCGACGGGTCTCGGCCGTGCTGTTGGCGCCGCCCTGCGAGAGGCCGAGCTCACGCGCTCGGCTGAGCAGGTCGGAGAGCTGGCCGAGGACGCCTTCTTCGGCGTCCAGCCTGGCTTTCGCGGAGCCGATGCCGCGTCGATACTGATCTAATGCAGCGAGGCGACGGTCGGCGGAGTTGATGCCGACGTAGGCGGACGGGTCGTCGGACGCGTTGCGAACGCGCAAGCCGGACGTGGTACGGGCTTGGGCTTCATCGAGGCCGGCCAGGTTCTGCTGCAGGCCATCGAGAATCCGGCGGTTCAGAATCTGGTTGGTGATCCTCACGGATCTCCCTTCGCCTTTCGTTGGCGGACGAGCCCTGGACGGGCTTCGGGGAAACGAGGATCGGCGGGCTAACGAGAAACTTGAGTGGGCGCGACCGGGGCGGTGTGGCCTGCGGTCGGGAGGAGCCAAGGGAAGATGGCGACGATCCTGTGCGTTGACGACGACGCCGCGGTGCTTCAGGTGGTCCGGCGGACCATGGACATCGCGGGCCATCGGGTCGTCGCGGTGACGAACGTGGATTCCGCGCTCGGCATTCTGCGCACGGACGAAGTCGATCTGATCATCAGCGACTATCGGATGCCGGGCACGACGGGCCTGGAATTCCTGCAGCAGCTGAACGAGCAGGGGTCGACGGTCCCGCTGATCATGGTGACGGGCCATGCGAGCATCGAGCATGCGGTCGCGTCGATGAAGGCGGGCGCCATTGACTATGTGGAGAAGCCGGTCGGCCCCGAACAACTTCGGCTGGTGGTCGACCAGGCGCTGGAGTTCAGCCAGCTGCGGCGGGAGAACGAGCGGCTGAAGGCGGAGGTCGCGCAGCTGCGTCGGGACTGGAGCGTGGTAGGGGACAGCATGCCCATCCGGCAGGTGCTTGAGACGGTCCGGATGGTGGCGCCCACGCGCGCGGGAGTGCTCTTGCAGGGCGAGTCCGGGACGGGCAAGGAGTTGATCGCGCGGGCGCTGCACGATGCGAGCGATCGCGCCGCCGGCCCGTTCATCACGATCAACTGCGCGGCGCTGCCCGAGGCGTTGGTCGAGAGCATGTTGTTCGGTCACGAGAAGGGCGCGTTCACCGGCGCGATCAAGCAGGTCAAGGGCGCGTTCGAGCGGGCGCACCGCGGCACGCTCTTGCTGGATGAGATCAGCGAGATGCGCCTCGACCTGCAGGCAAAGCTGCTGCGGGTGCTTCAGGAGCGCGAGTTCGAGCGCGTGGGCGGCACCTCGCCGATCCGCGTCGACGTCCGCGTCGTGGCCACGACGAACCGTGACCTGCAGAAGGAAGTGGCCGAGGGCCGTTTCCGCGAAGATCTGTATTACCGCCTGAGCGTGGTCCCGGTGAGGCTGCCGCCGCTGCGGGAGCGAATGGACGACGTCCCGGCGCTCGTCCGGCATTTCATCGGACGGTCGTCCCGCGAGCTCGGCAAAGAGGTCGTCGAGATCGAGCCGGACGCGTTGGACCGGCTGGGTGCGCACGACTGGCCCGGCAACATCCGCGAGCTGAGCCACGCCGTCGAGCGGGCCGTGATCCTCGCGCGGG
>JBFJPA010000095.1:0-11435 GCA_041617355.1 Longimicrobiales bacterium | reverse complement strand
GTGTTCACGAACTCGCCCAGCGTGGCCGACAGCTCCATGCGCTTCTTGTCCCGCACGAGGCCGAGCGTGACGCGATCGCCGGGGCGGCGCTGCGCCAGTTTCGTCGTCAGGGCGGTGGCATTGTCGATGGATTCGCCATCGAGCGTCAGGATCACATCGCCCGACTTGAGGCCGGCTCGGTCGGCGGGCGTGCCGGGCTCGACGTTGAAGACCTTCGCTCCGGCTACGCGGCTGAGTCCGAAGACCTCGGCGTCCACCGCATTGACCGGCTGCACACGAACGCCGAGCCGCGGTCGCCGCACGTGGCCGTATTCGCGCAGGTCCGCGATGACGCGTTGGGCCAGATTCGACGGCACCGCGAAACCGTAGCCGACGAAGCGGCTGGATCCGCCGATCGCGGTATTGACGCCCGCCACGCGGCCGGTCAGATCGACCAGCGGTCCGCCCGAGTTGCCCGGGTTGATCGCGGCATCGGTCTGAATGAAGGCCTCGAGCCGCTCCGGGTCGCCGGACAGCTGACGGCCCTTCGCGCTGACGATGCCCGCCGTCACCGTGAAGTCGTACCCGAGGGGATTGCCCAACGCGAGCACCCAGTCACCGACGCGCAATGCATCGGAATCGATGAACCCCGGAATCACGGGAAGCCGCTCGCCGTCGGTCTCCAGCTTGATCAGGGCGATGTCCGTCTGGGAGTCACTGCCCACCAGCGAGGCGACGTACTCACGGCCGTCCTGCAGGCGCACACTGATACTCGTCGCACCCTCGACGACGTGATGATTGGTGACCGCATAACCGGACCCGTCGATGATGAAGCCCGAGCCGGTGCCGCCCTCGGGGGGCGCCTCGAAGTTCTCCGGCATGTCGAAGCGGAAGAAGCGGCGGAACTCCTCCGGGATCTGTGGCGTCGTCGAGCGACCCCTCACCGGCGCGGCGCGTTCGACACGCACGAAGACGACGGCGGGCAGCGCGTGCTCCGAAGCCGAGCGGAACGCCGCCGACAGCGCGTACGCCGCGGTCGTATCCGTCACCGGCGGGGCGGCGGCCGGCGCTTCCACCTTCGCCGCACGCGTGCTCGTCTGCGCCAGCGCATCCGCCGGGCCGCCCGGGTCACACGCCGCGATCAGTGCCAGTCCGACGAGGCCCGGGACCATCCTTGAAGCCAGTCTCACAAACACCTCCCATACCTGCGATCAAATCGTTCACGACGTCAACGCTCGAGACTGACGCCGAACGCCATTTCGAGCACGTGCGTCGTCGCCGTTCCGAACGCGATGGCATCCCGCACATCCACGCGGAGCGACAGCCCCGGAACGACCGCGACACGAGCGCCTACACCGGGCGCGACCGTCATGTTCGTGCGAGTTCCACCCTCCACCGTCTTATCGATGCGCGTCGCCAGTCGGACCGTTGCCCGGTGCGTGTCGCGTACCGTGGGCAGCCGTTCCTCGCGCTCCGTGCGCAAGACGCCGAGGCCCATCGACAGAAACGGATCGATCCGTCCGGCCAAGGCCCGGTCCAGAACCAGCCAGTCCGCTTCGACGCCCGCATGCGTCAGGGCATCGTGTCGGTCACCGCTTCGGGTCGGGACGCCCGCCGTGTAGGCCACGAACGGCCCCAGATACGCGCGCTCCCAGACGCTCCGATCCGCGCCCCGCGACGGCGTGCCAAGCCCGAACAGCAGACGGGCGCCGAATCCGCGCGCCAGATCCACGGCGTCCGCGGGCCGGTGCCCGGCCACGAAGGCGTCCAGCATGATCCGCTCCGGGCCCGGTACGACCGGTCGGGCCAAATACTGTCCCGCGACGTCGGACGGCAGGACGAAGCCCGGAAGCACGGCGAGCAGGACGAACATGCGCATAGTTCCCCCTGGTCCACGGGTTCAGAGTCGCCGCCGCGGCACCGTTTTGCCGGGCGGCTCGCGACCGCGCATTGCGCCGGGCATCCCCCGTGCCATCCGCCGCTGCCGATCCGGCAGAGCGATCTGCCACTCCGACGCTGGCGCCAGCCCGCCGGGCTCGCGGATCTTTGTTCGGACCCGAAGTCCGGAGGATTCGCGATGGAGCAGGTTCGTGTGGCGGCGGTTCAGATGGAGACGGTGTCTGCCCTGACGCCGGGATTGGACCGGATCGAAGAACGCGTGGTCCACGCAGTCGCGCGGGGCGCGAGGCTCGTCGCGTTCGGCGAGACGGTGCTGCCCGGGTATCCGGCCTGGCTCGACGTCTGCCGCGATGCCGGTCTGTGGGACCATGCTCCGGTGAAGGCCGCCTGGCGCGAGATGTCCGAGAACGCCGTGACGGTGCCGGGCCCGGCGACCCGTCGCCTGGCGCACGTCGCGAAGGCGCACGGAATCGTGCTCGTGATCGGCGTCGTCGAGCGTGTAGACGCGGGTCCGGGCAACGGCACGCTGTACAATTCGCTCCTCACGTTCTTGCCGGACGGCACGCTCGCGAATCACCACAGGAAGCTGATGCCGACATATACGGAGCGGCTGGTCTGGGGCCTCGGCGACGCTGCGGGCGTGCGGGCCGTGGAGACGCCGGTGGGCCGGGTCGGCGGGCTGATCTGCTGGGAACACTGGATGCCGCTGCCGCGCCACGCACTTCACGAGTCCGGGGAGGACCTGCACATCGCGGCATGGCCGACGGTCAAGGAAATGAACGTCGTAGCGAGCCGTCACTACGCCTTCGAGGGCCGCTGCTGCGTGCTTGCCGTGGGATCGCTGCTCCGGGCATCCGGCCTGCCCGATGGCCTGGTCGCCCACCCCGACCTCGTCACAGATCCGACCGACTGGGTCGTGCGGGGCGGTTCCTGCATCATCGGCCCGGACGGTGACCTGCTGGCCGGTCCGGTGTACGACGAAGAGACCATTCTCACGGCGGAAGTCGATCGTGCGCGGATCCGCGAAGCGCGCATGAACCTCGACGTGTCCGGCCACTACGCCCGGCCAGACTGCTTCCGGCTCGAGCGGCTCGAGGCGGGTGCCCGCCGCACCTGAAACGTCCATGCCGTCGATCCTCTTCGGCACACACCCCCAACGCGTGGACCGCGGGGAGTTCACCTGTCCGCATTGTGGTGCCACGCGAGGGTTTGCCCGGATGGTCGTTCGCCGCGCCCTGACGGTCCGCGGACGGCGCATCCTGCCGCTCGGTCGCGTCGGCGAATACATCGAGTGCGACGTGTGCCGGGCGACGTACCGCCCCGAGGTACTGGCGTATGACGCCGGCCCGGACACGCCCCGGGTCATGGCCGAATACCAGCGCGTGATGAAGCGGCTGCTCGCGCTGATGGTCGTCAGCGACGGCGTCATCGCCGAGCCCGAGATCGAGACGGTCCGCAAGATCTTCGAGGCGATTTCGGGGCAGAGCCTTGCCCGCAGCGACGTTCTCGATGAAGCCGAGGCCGTGACGCGGACGCCTGCCACCGTCGCACGGTACCTCGCCTCCGTCGCCGCCTACCTCAACGAATACGGCAAGGAGCAGGTCCTTCGGGCGGCAGCCGAGGTGTCCCGGGCCGACGGAGCCGTCCACCTCCGCGAACGCGAGCTCGTTCTCCGGCTCGCCGCGCTGCTGCGCGCGGATCCTGCCTCCGTCAGCCGCGTCCTGCGCCAGCTGGGCTGAAGCCCGTTCCACCCGGAAAAAGTCGCCGGTCAGTGCAGTCCGCCCCGACGTGCGCCGATACCTACGTGCGACGCGCACGCGAGTCCGCGCTAAACGGGACGGGAGGACGGATTGGGTACCGATCGCAAGCCGAATCGCGGGGTGTTGGCGCTGGGCGCCGTCCCCGTCGCGGTCAGCATGCTCGTCCTTGCAGGCTGGTACCTGGACGTTTCCGCTCTCGTCCGCCTGTCTCCGTCGCTCCCCGTCATGCAGGCACAGACCGCGATCGGGTTCATGTTCGCGGGATTGGCCGTGCTCGCAGTTGCCCGAGGCCACGACGGCGCCAGCGCGATTCTGGCGCTGGCCACCGCCGCGATCGGCGCGCTGGCCATGGCCGGCTATTTCCTCGGCGTTCCACCCGTCCTGAATGCGCTGCTGCAGATCACCGACCTCGCGGACGGCACGATCCAGGCCCGCAACATGGCGCCCAAGTCCGGTCTGGCGTTCTTCCTGACCGGGATCGGCGTGCTCAGCCTGGCCATTCGCGTTCGCTCGTCGTTGCCTGCCATTGCCGCACTTGTCGCGGCGTCCGCCGTCGTGCTTCTGGCCGTCGAGGATCTCGGGAAATTCGCGGGCGAGGCCTTCGCGCTGAGTCCGCGCACGCTGAAGCAGATGGCGCTGCATACGGCGACGACGTTCCTTGCCATCGGCGGCGCCCTCGCCCTTCTGGCCCGGGCTCGCCTCATCGAGTTGGCTGCGCAGGGCTGGCGCACGGCTCTCGGCTGTGCCCTCGTCGTGCTCGCGGTCGCCGGATTCGCGGCACATTCCGTTCGCGCCAACCAGGTCGACTCGGTCCGCCGGCTGACCCGGCTGGCTGGTGAACAGACCGCCCGCCAGGTCACGGTCTTGCTCGAGGCTCGGCGCGAGGCCGTGCGCGCCCTGGCAGGTCGGTTCACGCCGACGCGGGCCGACAGCGCCGAATGGACCGCGTTCGCTGCCGCGCTGGCCGGGCACGTGGCCGGCGTTCGCAGCGTGGCCTGGCACGGCGGCGACGGTCGCGTCCGCTGGGCCGTGAGCGATCGCGGCAACGAACGGAGCTTCACGTTGCCGCTCGAGTTCCCCGCTGTCGTCGGCGATCGGATCGACGGCGTCGTCGTCGCACAGCTGGACCTGGATACGCTGCTCGCCGCGGCGCGGGCGCACGACGCGCATTTCGGCGCGAGCCTCGCCATCGGCGACGTGAGACCCGAGGACGCGGGCCCACTGCCGGGCGATGTCGATCCCGTCTTCGTCGAGCGCATTCCGCTGTCCCTGTCCGACGAGCTGGATGGCACGCTCCTGATCTGGCCATCACCGGAGCTGCTCAACGCAGAGCGGCGACCGCTGCCTCTGTCGACGCTCCTGCTCGGCACGCTTCTCGCCGGCGTGCTCGCCGTCGCCGTGCAGGCGGCCGCGATCGCGCGAAGCCGCGCCGCCGGTCTCGCCGATGCACTCGAGTCGCTCGCCGCCGAGACGGCCGTGCGGCGGCGGGCCGAGGCCGCGCTCGAGCAGAGTGAGCTGCGACTTCGCGAGTCACAGAAGATGGAAGCCGTCGCCCGCCTGGCCGGCGGCGTCGCCCACCACTTCAACAACCTGCTCAGCGTGGTGCGCGGCTACGCCGACCTGCTCGGCGATGCGACCGCGTCGGCCGACCAGGCCGGTGAGTATGCCGCCGAGATTCGGCGTGCTGCCGACCGCGGCGCCGAGTTGACGCGCAGCCTGCTCACGATGAGCGGCAGCCACGTGCTCCACCCGCGCACGATCGACATGCGGCACATTATCGCCGATAACACGCGGACCCTGGGCAAGGTCCTCGGCGATGGCATCGAGCTGCGAATTCGGATGGAAGATGCGGACGCACGCGTACTCATGGATCCCGGTCCCTTCGTCCACGCGCTGACAACACTCGCGACGAACGCGCGCGACGCGATGCCCAGTGGGGGACGCTTCACGCTCACGCTGCGCTCGCGCGGCGTGCCGGCCGCCGAGGCGGCGGTATTCGGGATTCGGCCCGGGAGCTACGTCGAGCTGGAGGTCGCCGACACCGGGATCGGCATGAACGCCGACACCCGCGCTCGTCTGTTCGAGCCCTTCGGGCAGGCCGCTGTGAACGGTCCCGACGAAGGCCTCGGCCTCGCCATGCTGTACGGCTTCGTAAGACAGAGTGGCGGCGCCGTCGAAGTGGAGACCGGGCCCGACTTCGGCAGCGTATTTCGGCTGCTGCTCCCGAAAGCCGATGGCCACGTGGCATCGGAGCCTGCGCCCGCTCGTGTGCACCTTCCTCACGATGCAAAGCGCGTCCTCCTCGTCGAGGATGAAGACGCCGTGCGCCGTCTCACCGCGCGCATCCTGGAGCGTGACGGCTTCGAGGTGATCGCGGCCCGCGATGGCAACGACGCGATCGCGCTCGTCGGCGACCGGCTGGCCGAGATCGATCTCGTCCTTACCGACGTTGCCATGCCCGGCATGGATGGCCACGAACTGGTGCGCCGGCTACGCGCCCAGCGGGACGATCTGCCCGTCCTCTTCATGTCGGGCTATACCGGCGACGCGATCGTGTCGGCTACGCCCGATGCAGCGTCGATCTTCGTGCAAAAGCCCTTCGAAGCGCGCGCCCTCGTCCAACGCATCCGCGGCCTGCTGCGATCCGACCTCGCGTCTCCGCTCGGTCAAAGCTGACGGAGCGGAGACACGGGCGCGGCTCCAGGCGCCGTCGCGGGACGAACCGGCCGGCCTGGCCTTGCCTACCCCACGCCCCGTCGTGTAGCCTGCGGCGTGACTTCCCGCGATCGGTCCGACTCGCTGCGCGATGACGACGCGTTGGACGAAGGTCCTTCGCTCGGAAGCGTCTTCCGCGATTTCATCGCCTTCGAAGTGAAGCTCTTCGTCGATGGACTCAAGGACGTGATTCTCGCGCAGGGCGCCGTCCTCGCGATGTTCGCGGCGTTCTTCCACCGCCGCGACCGCGGTGCGCCGCTGCGGGCCCTGATGCGGCTCGGGGAGCGGTTCGAGCGGTGGCTCCGGCTCTACGAACCCGTCAGCGCGAGCACGGAGCCCGAGGACGAGGAGCTCGCCGCACTCAAAGACGCCAATCGGATCGTGCGCGCGGCGGAGCGACGCATGCGGCCGCGCGACGAACGGCGCTGAGGGCCGGGTCCCTCCTTGCCACACGCGTTTCGTTCCGCCAATCTGCGGCAGTCGGGCGGCGGTCGGCAGCGCGTCGCCTCACCCTCGATGGAGGACGCGATGCAGGACCCCTTCGAATCGTTCTTCTCGTCGCGCATGCGGCCCGTGAAGAACGGTGAAGATCGCCGAACCGAGGCCGTCCGCGTCGCAGCCTGTGCTCTCCTGCTCGAGCTCGCCTACGCCGACGACGAGTTCAGCGAGGCCGAACGTGTACACGTCGAAGCCGTCATGCGCCGCCACTTCGCCCTCGACGAGGCCACGGCCCTTGCCATGATCGAGCTGGCCGAATCCGCACGCACGCAACACGGCGTGCAGCGCTTCGCCGCCCTGATCCGCGACAATTACGACCTCGGCCAGAAGATGCTGTTGGCCGAGATCATGTGGGGCCTCGTGCTCGCGGATGGCGCCATTGCACGCCACGAGGCACACCTGCTCCGCCGCATCGCCAGCCTCCTCGACCTCGAGGCCGGCTACCTCGCTACCGCCCGCAGCAACGCGAAAGAGACGCTGCATTGACGGCAGGGCACAGGGTGGACGGCGACGGCGAGTAACGAACGGTACAACGGCAAGGGCACCACGGAGCGGGGGTGGGGACGGGTGATGAGTCGGTACGACCCGAGGCGCGAGGTGCGCCCCGGGTCGCGTCGAAACGGCGGTCAGTCCACGCGCAACGTAACGATGTAGCTACGCGGGTCGGTCGGTCGCGTCGAGACGGGCGCGGGCTCCACGGCGATCAGCGTGACCGTGTAGTTCTGGAAGCGCACCGCGCGCGGCTCGAGTGCCGTATGCAGCTCGAACGGCGTCCAGGCAAGGCGTCCGACCGTGACGTGGATCTGCGCGGTCGCGTCACCCTGCCAGACGCAGACCACATCGATCGGGCAACGACTGTCGCTCGCGATTCCGCGGAACGCGACCAGCACGCCGTCCCGCCCGACCTTCGCGATCCCGCCGACGCGCAGCCGGAACGTCTCGCCGGTCCGCGCCTCGACGGCGGCGGCCGGCTCGGCCGGTGAATCCTCGGTCGTACTCGTGCCGCCGCATCCGGCGGCCAGGAGTGCCATCGCCAACATCCACTTCGAAACGCGCATGAAGCCCGTGACCCCTCTGATTCGCGATTTCATCGACAACGGTCTCTCCCAGACGAACGATCGAGTCGGCCGGAGTTGCACACGTCTGACCCTCGGCCTGCTCCTTCTGGGTTCTGTCGCGTGTGCCGCCCGGGCCCCGGACGGGCAGGTCTTCCTCCTCGTCCGTCACGCGGAGCGGGCGTCCAGCGACGCCAACGCCAACCTGTCGGCGCCCGGCCTGGACCGCGCCGCCGCCCTCGCCACGATCGCCGCTGGTTATGGCGTCACTGCCATTTATACCACGGATCTCTGTCGCACGGCCCAGACGGCTCTGCCGGCCGCGACGCGGCTCGGGCTTTCGCTGCACGTGTTCGGTACGGGCAGCAGCGCCGCAGGCCTCGACACCTGTACCCCGGGCATCGCGGCCGAGCGCGTGCCCGCGGGCCCCGCGTCCGCCTCTACGGCAGCGGCCCGCCTGCTGGCGGAGACCACGGGCGCCACCCTCGTCGTGGGCCATTCGAACACGGTGCCGGAGCTGATCGGCGCCCTCGCTGGCGAGTCCGCGTGCCCGCGTTGGATCCCTCTCGACGCCGATCGCTGCATCCTGCCGGAATCGGCGTACGGCGACCTCTTCGTGCTCCGAATCGTGCCAGGTCGGCAGCCCACACTCGAAACGTCGCGCTTCGGTTCGTGACGCCAGTCACGAACGCGACGTCGAAGCGACCCTGTCTCTGGTGAGTGTCGCGCCACGTCATTCGATACGTCTCTTCTCACGAGCCGCACGCGTCGCGCATCAGCGGAACCAATTCGCGCGCATGACGTTTCGCTTTCGGGACGCGATCATCCCGCCAGCGGTAACGATCACGTCACGAGGCGGCCATTTGCCGGGGGCGTTGAAACCGGCACGCGACATGCCTCGTATCGTCGAGCACGGGCCGGCGGATCCGGCCGGGAAGCTCTGGGAGGAGAAATATGAACGCACTGCGAATGATCTGGCGCTTCCTGCTCGATTCGATCGACCGGCGCATTCAGCTCGGCCGGTTGCGCGCGGGCGCCTTTTGAGGGGACCGCGGGGTCTGACCGGACCCCGCAGGACTCCGGGTCGGTGAACGCCGGCCGGTGAACGGTCTGTGACGGCCTCGATCTCGTGATCGAGGCCGTTTCTCATTGGTGCCCGCGAGCCTGTCGATCCGGAATCGCCGCTTCTCGCTTGCCGCGCGCTGCACCGCGTCGCACAATCCCGCAGCACACCGCGCGGACCCTTTCCGGCAGCACCGACGATGACACCATCCACGTTGTACCGGTCGGCCCTCCTGCTCTGTGGGCTATGGGCGTGCACACCCGCCTTGAAGCTGGAGCCGAGCGACGCCGACAGCGTGCTCGCGGCGCACCGCATCGACGCGGCTGATCCATCGCGTTCCGGGCCATTGTCCGTGCGCTTCCTGTATTACGGCAGCGGTTCGGACAAGAATCGCGCCGAGTTCCGCGATTCCGTCACGATCAAGACGCCGACCGTGGACGCATCGAAGCTGGTCGACCTCGGCGAGAGCGCACGGGAGCGCAATTCGTACTGGGGTTTCGCGCCACGCGCGATGCCGCTCAACGGCCGGGTGTGGTATCCGGACGGGACAGGTCCGTTTCCGCTCGTCCTGATCGCGCACGGGAACCACAACATGCGCGAGTTCTCCGACCCCGGGTACGGCTGGATCGGCGAGCACCTGGCCAGCCGCGGCTACATCGTCGCGTCGCTCGACATGAACTTCATCAACGGCGGCATCCGTAACGAGAACGACGCACGTGGCTGGTTCTTCTTGAAGCACCTCGAGCAATGGAGGACGTGGCACGCAGAAGACGGCAATCCGTTCCAAGGCAAGGTGGATCTCGACCGGATTGCGCTGGTCGGTCATTCTCGTGGCGGCGAGGCGGTCGGCCACGCGGCCGCCTTCAACCGCCTCGGTCACTACCCCGATGATGGCAATGTCACGTTCGACTTCGGCTTCGGCATCCGCTCGATCATCGCCATCGCGCCCGTCGACGGACAGTATCGTCCCGCCGACCAGCTGGTGCCGGTCAAGGACGTGAATTACCTGGTCTTCCACGGCTCGCACGACGGCGATGTGGCGGGATTCATGGGCATCCGCCAGTACCAGCGCGTGGCGTTCTCACCGGGGTTCGACGGCTTCAAGGCGCTCGTCTTCGTGTACCGTGCCAACCACGGCCAGTGGAACACGGTCTGGGGCGCGCACGACAACGGGCCACGCAGCGGCCGGATCCTGGACCTGCGTACGCTCATGCCGGACGAAGAGCAGCGGCAATTCGGGCGCGTCTACATCACCGCGTTCCTCGACATTACGATCAAGGGTGATTCGTCGCTGCTGCCGCTGTTCCGGGACCACCGCGTGGCCGCGAGCTGGTTGCCGAAAACGATGTACACGACACGCTTCGAGACGAGCACGTTCCGGCCCATCGCGACGTTCGAGGAAGACATCGATCTCACGTCTGGCGGCGGCGGCGTCCGCATCGAGGCGGACAGCCTCGCCACATGGAAGGAGAGTCGGCTGCAGCTGCGCACGGCGAACAGCCCCGCCGAGGGCAGCAGCCAGTACAACAATGTCGCGACCATCGGTTGGAACAACCGCATTGCGGGCGACTACACGACGCGCATGGGACGACCCGCGTCCTACACGTTGACCTTGCCGAGTGAAGCGGTGGCGTGGCGCCTGCCCGCCGACGGCGCACTGCAGTTCCTGCTCATGCCGACGGACGCGCTGCCGGGCCCGCGACGGGCGGCCGGGGATTCCGCGCGTGCTGACTCGGCGCGATCGCGCCCGCCGGCGCGACGCCCACGCGAGCGGGATGCCGACGCGCCGAAGCCGCCGATCGACCTGTCGATCGAGCTCGAAGATGCGGCCGGCGTGACGGCGCAGGTCGCACTGTCCCGCTACGGCGCGATCCGGCGCCCGCTCGAGAGCTACATCCTGCGGCGTCGTGACCTCGAGCGATCCCGGTTCGGCTCGCTGTCCGAGATCGTCATGCAGTCCTACGCCATTCCGCTCGCGGACTTCGCGGCGGTCGAGCCGGGCCTCGACCTGGACCGGCTCACGAAGGTGCGATTCCGGTTCGACCGCGCCCCGGCTGGCACCGTGCTGCTCGATGACATCGGCTTCGCCCGGCTGCGCCCCTCGTGGTTCGTCGGGGATCGGCCGCGTACGGAAAGCTAGCCGCGACGCATCGGGGCTCGACCCGTTTGGAGGAGTCTGCTCATGAACATTCGCCGCACCGTCCGACCATTCGGGCTCGCCTTCGTCGCACTGGCGCTGCCGTTGGCGTGTGCGCGCCTGTCCGGCGGCGGCCAGCCCGACCCGGCCGCCCAGATCACGCGCGTCGAGCAGGCCGCCGACTCGCTGGCCGAGCGTATGGCCGACGCCATTCGTCGCCGCGATGCGCAGGCGCTCTCCTGGCTTTACGTGGAGCACCCCTACGCCGCGTTCATCAGTGATGGGCTGCGCGTACCGCAGAGCCGTATCCTGGATGTCATCGGCGGGTC
>JBFJPA010000094.1:0-11476 GCA_041617355.1 Longimicrobiales bacterium | reverse complement strand
GTGCTGACGGTGGAGAACGAGCTGCGGTTCTCCACCGTCGTCATCCGCTGACGCGTTGGCGGCAGGGACTCAGGAACGGACGGGCACGAGCCGTACGTCGACGCGCGTGTACCAGAGGGTCGTTTCCGACTCGAAGCCCGAATCCGTGCCGACCAGGACCCAGAGGCTGCCTGCAGCATCGGCCTGGACCTCGAGCTCCGCATCCGACACGAGCTTCTTCATCTGGTACACCGGGCGCGTGCAGTCGCTGTTCTGGTTCGCGACATTGCCGATGACCCGGGCATATTTGCCATGCTGGGACTGCTGGCCAACATCGACGGCGATGCGATAGTGGTCGATCTCATCGACGATGCGCTCGATCTTCGTGGGCGCAGCGCCGGCCTTCACGTAGACGGACTCGCCCGGCGCCCCTCCGACACCGACGCACGAGCGCGGCGCATTGGTCGCCAGTTCGATCTCGAAGCGGACCCGGTACTTCGCATTGGGCTCGAGCTCATCGATCCGGCGCGTGATGAGCATCATCAGGTCGTCGCTACGATTGTCGCCCGTGATGAAGAACCCTTTCCGGGTCGCATCGAGGGGTGCGGGCAGAGGCTTGTGGCCCGCATCGAGGCGGAATTGAGCCTCGCCGCCGACGGGGTAGTCGGCGAAGATCGCCTGCCAGCCCTGCGTACCCGTCTGGAAATCGAAGGTGTGGCGGATCAGGCCATCGGGCCCGGTGCTGTCGTCACAAGCACTCAGCGCAAGAACAACCAGCGTGAGCAAGCTCCCCAAGCGTTTCATCTATTCCTCCACGGCGCAACGAGGCGCCGATCCAAGTCTCGGGACCACGCGGAACGGCCGGAAACTCTCCATGAGGCCCTTCCGCGCTTCGTCGCTCCGATGAACGCACGACCGCTGCTCGCGACAACGGTGACTTGCGCGGGCGTCCGCATTCTCCGACATCCATAGGGAGTGGATGGGCGGCGAGGGCGCAGCGCCGCGGTTCGTATGATGGAGGCCTTCATGACACGGACGGTGCTGGTGAGTGTGGGTGACCCCACGATCCCCTGGGCCAGCCTGGAGCCGACGGCGGATCGGAAGCGGGTGATCCGGCTGAACGACGGCTCCGTCGAGGAGCTCGGCACCGCGACGGAGCACATCCGCCTGTTCGACGAGGCGGATCGACAGGTGATCGAGCGAACGCAGATCCTCGATTCGACGGCGCTCGGCAATCGGGTGGACACGACGGTCGTCGTGCGCGACTCGTTCGCGCCGCTCCGCTACCGCAGCATGCGCGGCATCGAGACCGTCGAGGCGATCTACGAGGGCCCGCATGCACGCACCCGTCGGATTCGGCACGGCGTCGTCTCCGACACGCACGACATGGAGCTCGCGCAGGACGCGTTCGACGCACACACGGTCGAGCTGGTGCTGCGGTTGCTACCGGTCCACGAGGGGTTCCGGGCGTCGATCCCCGTCTTCGATCCGAACACCTGTGCGCGATTCGACGCGGTGGTCGAGGTGCTCGGTTCCGATGAGCTCGATGACGGTGCCGGCCGCATCACGCCGTCGTGGCGCGTCGGCCTGCACCTGCAGAATCACCGTCAGCGCTACTGGCTGTCGATGGCGGGCATGGACCTGGTCCAGCAGAGCGTGCCAATGGAGGATGGCTCGATCATCGCGTTCGTGCGCTGACCGCCGGGCGGTTGCGGCGCGCCCTCACTCCTCGCCGCGGTACTTCTTCAGCTTGTCGTAGAGCGTGCGCAGGCCGGAACCCACCGTTTCTTGACCGGCCTCGGGTTCCCCGTTCGAAATCGATCGGTTCGTGCCTTCCCCCGGGCGAGGGCACGCCACGGGCCGCACCCAAATTGTTGTTAATCAAAATGTTAGACTTTTCTGGCGCTCTGGCGACCGCGGACTCTGCAGGTGTCGAGCGGGGGTTTCGCACGGGTGCCGGCGGGCGAAGACGCGGCGGGACGGTTTCGCGAGAGGGAATGGCATGGTACCGTGCGGCCTTCCCCGGTTTCGAACGGCCTCCGATGGAGGGGTGCCTTGGCGAAGACGCCGCAAGCGGGACCGACGAGCCCGGCACTCGCGCGGGCAATCCGACTGCCGCACGCCGTCGCAATGGTGGTGGGCACGATCATCGGTGCGTCGATTTTCGTGCAGCCATCGGAGATCACCGGACGGGTGCCGACGGTGCCGGGCATCTTCCTGGCCTGGGGCGTATCGGGTGCACTGACGCTGGCGGGCGCGCTGGTGGCGGCGGAGCTCGCGTCGGCGTACCCGCGAACGGGCGGCGTGTACGTGTTCTTGCGCGAGGCGTTCGGCCGGCCGCTCGGCTTTTTGTGGGGCTGGGCGATGTTCTGGACGATGCACTCGGGCATCATCGCCGCGATCGCCGTGGTCTTCGCCCGGTATGCGGCGTTCTTCGTACCCCTCGGCGATGCGGGTGTACGCGCGGTCGCGATCGCCGTGATCGTGGTGCTGTCGGCGATCAACGCGGTGGGCGTCCGACAGGGTGCGACGCTGCAGGCGCTGTTCACGGCGGGCAAGCTGCTGGCGATCGGATTGATCGTGGTGGTCGGGTTCGCGCTAGGCGGAGTGGCAACGGGCGGCGCGTTACGCACGCCGGCGGTCGCGGCGCCCGTCGAGATCGGCGTGGCCGATTTCGCGGCCGCGCTGGTGGCCGGCCTGTTCGCATTCGGTGGCTGGCACATGGTCACGTATACGGCCGACGAGACGGAGGATGCGCCGCGCACGATTCCGCGCGCGCTCGTCGTCGGCACGCTCATCGTGACGGCGAGCTACATCGCGCTGAACGCGGTCTATCTGTACATCCTGCCGGTGGAGACGGTAGCGTCCTCGACACGGATCGCTGCGGACGCGGCGGACGCGATCCTGGGCAGTGGCGGCGGCGCGGCGATGTCGGGCCTCGTGCTGTTTTCGACGTTCGGCGCGCTGGCAGGCATCATCCTGACCGGGCCACGCGTCTACTTCGCGATGGCGCAGGACGGTCTGCTGTTCCGGTGGGTCGCAGCAGTGCATCCGGTCCGGCGCACGCCGGACCGTGCGATCCTGCTGCAGGCGGTCTGGTCATCGGTGCTCGTCGCGACCGGAACGTATCGCGCGCTCTTCACGCGCGTGATCTATACCGAGTGGTTCTTCTTCGGATTGATGGCGTTGGGATTGCTCCTGCTGCGGCGCCGGCCGGATTACGCACCGGTCTGGCGGACGCCCGGCCGCGTCGTCGTGCCCCTGCTCTTCGCGCTGGCGGCGTTCGCCATTGTGGCGAGTGAGATCATCGCCGAGCCCGTTTCGCGTTTGACCGGCCTGGGCCTCGTCCTGGCTGGCCTGCCCGTCTATGCCGTATGGACCCGCTGGACTGCAACGCAACGGAACGTGTCATGACGATTCTCGATGTGCACAATCATTTCTATCCGGCGTCGTATCTGGACGCGGTACGCCGCGGCAACAGCCGCATCCTGATGACCGAGGATGATGAAGGCAATCCGGTGCTGCACTACCCGGGTGACTACAACGTGGTGGTGCCGGGACACCGTGACATCGCGTACCGGCGCGGGGTCATGGAGCGAGCCGACGTGCGCCAGCTGCTCACCTTCACATCGCCGGGCACACACGTCGAAGAGGCGGCGGTCTCGGTGCCCATGGCGCGCGCGGTAAACGATGCCTTCGCCGAGATCGTGGCCACGCACGAGGGCCGGTTCCTCGCGCTCGGCACGCTGCCGCTGAACGACGTGGCGGCGTCGGCCGACGAGCTGGAGCGCGTCATGGACGAGCTGGGTCTGCCCGGCGTCATGGTCTTCAGCAACGTGAACGGGACGGCTCTCGCCGATGCGCGCTTCTGGCCGCTGTGGCAGCGAGCGTCAGACCGTGGTGCCGTCGTCTACATCCATCCGATCGACCCGGTCGGCGTGTCCGCGATGACGGAGTACTGGCTGATGCCGCTCGTCGGATTCTGCATGGACACGACGTTGGCGGCGGCGCATCTGGTGTTCGCCGGCGTGCCCGCGCGGTTCCCGGGCGTCAAGTGGATGCTCGGCCACCTGGGCGGTGCGATTCCCTACCTGGCCGAACGGCTCGACCGTGGCTTCGAAGCCTTCGCCGATTGCCGGCGTCACATCGACCGTCCGCCCAGCACGTTCCTTCGGGAGTTCTACTACGACACCGTCAATTTCGACGCGGCGGCATTGCGTCTCGCCATCGGCTTTGCCGGGATCGACCACATCGTGGCAGGCAGCGACTACCCGCACAAAATCGGCAGTATCGAGAAGATGCGCGCCAGCCTCGAGGGCCTCGACCTGTCGGCGACGGACCGCGCGAAGATCCTGCATTCCAACGCGGAGCGGCTGCTGGGGCTGGTGTGACGGCGTGGCCAGCCGCGAAACTAACGCACCGGGCCTGGAGGACATCCAGACTTCGAGCGGCCAGCCGGTCCGGCTGCGCCAGGGAAACGCTGCAGCGTTCGTGACGCGGAGATGGACATGAGAGCCTTGATCGTGACGAGCTTGCTGGCGGGCGTCGTCCCCACGGTGGCGGCCGCACAGGCCGGGCACGACCACCACACGCACGGGGCGTCGCACGCGGTGGTCGTGTCGGCGGCCGCACTCGCCCAGATCGAGACCGTGCGCGCCTCGGTTGCCGACCTGGCCACGACGGAGGCAGCCCGCGCGGCCGGATTCCGGCCGGCGCTCGGCCTGATCCCGACCATGGGCACGCACTGGGTCAACCGCCAGCGCATGCGCGATGACGCGAAGTTCGACCTGTCGCGGCCGGATCACCTGATGTTCGCGCCCGTGAACGGCAAGGACGTGCTGGTCGGCGTCGCATTCGCGTACCGCGACGCGCCGGATGCGACTCCGCCCGACGGCTTCGACGGCGATGCGGACCAGTGGCACGACCACCCGGAGCTGGCGCCGCCGGGGCAGACGCTGACCATGTTGCACGTCTGGTTCGTTCCGTCTCCGGATGGCCCTTTCGCCGGGCACAATCCGTGGCTGCCGTATTTCGCCGTCGGGCTGGAGCCGCCGGATGCGACGGCCCTTGCGGATAAGGCTTCGTCCTACCGCGTGCGAGCGCTCGCGCTGGCGCTCGCAGAGACGGTGCAACCGTTGGGCGGTGGCCAACTGCTGCGCCGACTGCCGGCCGTGGCCGCGCTGCGTGCAGAGACGGACCCGTGGCGTGACGAGATCCGTGCAGCGATTCCCCGCCTCGAGGCGGCAGCGCGCACGGGCGATGCCGCGACGTGGAACGCCGCGGCCGACGATGCCGTGAAGGCGTGGGAGCAGATCCGCGCGGCGACGCTCGATGCGATTCCCATCCCGGGCGCCCGCGAGCGTCTCGCCGACTTCTACCAACAGATGTTGACGGGTAAGCATTCGACCCACTGAGCCAGTGCACCCGCGTGACGGCGTGGCGATCGGTCGGCGCGCCGCGATCCGCTTCGCGGCCGCGGGCCTCGGCATGCTGCTGCCGCTGAAAGCATCCGCGCTGGGTCAACCGGATGCGGCTCGGCTGCGAACGCGCTGGCGCCGCGCCGAGAAACCTGGTGCGGCCGGCACGCGGCCGCTCGGACTCGACTCGGGCCGCGACGGCTTCCTGCACGTTCCGCCTACGGCACGCACCGGTGAGCCGCTCCCGACGGCCATGATGTTGCACGGCGCGGGCGGTCGCGCGGAACCGTTCCGTCGAATGATCCCGCTGGCGGACGAATTGGGTGTCGTGCTCGTCGTGCCCGAATCGCGTGGCCGCACCTGGGATGCCATCCGCGGACGTTTCGGCCCGGACATCGCGTTTCTCGATCGCGTCCTGGATCGGCTTTTCGCAACAGCCACGATCGATCCGCGGCGCGTCGCCGTCGGCGGCTTCTCCGATGGCGCGTCGTACGCACTCGCGCTCGGGCTCCGCAACGGCGACCTCTTCTCCGACATCCTCGCCTTTTCGCCCGGCTTCATCCCTGAGGCCCGCCGCTCGGGCAAACCACGCGTCTTCATCTCGCACGGAACGAACGACGAGATCCTGCCCATCGATCGGACCAGCCGCCGCATTGTGCCCACGCTTCGGGACGCGGGCTACGCCGTCCGTTACGAAGAGTTCGACGGACCGCACACCGTGCCGCCCGACCTGTCGCGGGCCGCGCTCGAGGCGCTCGTGCAGCCGTCCGGCTGAACGCGGTCGGGCGCGCGCCATCGCCCCACTTGGCGCGACCGTGTACGTTGCGATGTCCACGCTGCAGGAAGAACTCCACTCCAACGTTCGAACCGTCCATGGCGAAGCAATACTGGCTGGTCAAGAGCGAGCCCGGCACCTACTCCATCGACGATTTGGAGAAGGATGGCAGCACGTCCTGGGAGGGCGTACGCAACTACCAGGCGCGGAACCACATCAAGACAATGAAGAAGGGCGACCGCGTGTTGTTCTACCACTCCAGCGCGAAACCGCCCGGCGTCGCGGGCATCGCGGAGATCGTGAAAGAGGCGTATCCCGACGCGTTCGCCTTGAAGAAGGGTCACGATTATTACGATCCGAAGTCCACCAAGGACGATCCCATCTGGTTCATGATCGACGTCGGGTTCGTCGAGAAGTTTCCCGAGCTGGTCCCGTTGGACACGATCAAGCAGACGAAGGAGCTGGCGGACATGGTGCTCGTCAAGCGCAGCCGGCTCTCCGTTCAGCCCGTGGAGAAGGCGGCGTTCGAACGCATCGTGAAGATGGGGCGCTCCGGATAGGTTGCGGCTACCGCGTCAGTGCCCGCAGGGTCAGCGCACGGACCCGTCGGCGGCCTCGCCTCTCACGATGTTGTAGCGGACGACGCGCTGGACATCCAGCGAGTCTCGTGTCACGACGCTTCGTTTCACGGTCGTTGCTTCCGTTTCTCCGTGATCTCTGTGGTCGATTCCCTTCTCCGTGTCCTCGTCGTTGACCTCCGTGCCCTCCCTCATCAAACCCGCCCGGCAACGATGGCGACGGGCCAACGCACCGTCCGCTCGCCCGGCCCCCATGCGTCCTCGAGCCGTTCCTGAAAACGCACGAGCTCCGCCGAGCCTGCCGCTTTCTCCAACGCACGCACGGCCGACCACGTCTCGGCATAACCCAGGAACTGGGACGCGCACCAGTCGAGACGGATCTCGAGTTCAGGCGCTACGACCGATTCGAACGGAAACGGCAGCGTGCGGTAGCCGGCATCGACGTGCAGCCGTTCGGGCGGCCAGTGCGGGCGCAGGGTACCCTGCTGAAAGCGACTGACGATCGGATCGATGTCGTCGTCGATGTCGGGGATGCCGTAACTGACGAGCGCGATGACGGCGTGCGGCCGGGCGACGCGCCGCACTTCGTCGTACCACAGCGTCAAATCGAACCAGTGTGCGGCCTGCGCGGCGACGACGGCGTCCACGCTGTCCCGACGAAGCGCGCTGCGCTCGACGCGCTCACAGATTCGCGTGATCCGTGCGTGTGTTGGAAGGCTGGCGAGCTGTCGCGCGCTGGCATCGGTCGCGAGGACGCGGTCGAAGCGAGTGGCCAACAGGGTCGAGAGCTGACCGGACCCGCAGCCGCAATCCCAGACCGTATCGGTTGCCGGCGCCTCGCCGGCGAGCCAGTCGGCGAGGCGCTCGGGATAGGTCGGCCGGTTTCGTGCGTACGCGACCGACCGTTCGGAGAAGTGGTCGTTGAATGCCGTCAGTTCTGGCTGGGCCAGACCGGCTCGAGCCGCACGATCGACGTGGCCCCGCCTCGCCGGTCATCGAGCGCGAGGTAGATGAAACCGTCGGGACCCTGCCGGACATCGCGGATCCGGCCCACTCCCTTGATGAGGGTTTCTTCGCCCGTTGCACGCCGTCCGTCCAGCGTGACGCGCGCGAGCTGCTCGCCCGCCAGCCCGCCCACGAACGCGCTGCCGCGCCAGGCGGGGAACCGTTCGCCGGAATAGATCATCAAGCCCGACGTCGCAATCGACGGCACCCAGTAATGGACCGGCTGCTCGAGACCGGCACGGCTCGTGCCGGCGTGGATCACATCGCCGCCGTACTGCACGCCATAGCCGATGATGGGCCAGCCGTAGTTGCGGCCGGGCAGCACGAGGTTCAACTCATCGCCACCCTGGGGTCCGTGCTCGTTTTCCCAGAGGTCGCCCGTCTGCGGATGAAAGGCGAGCCCCTGGAGGTTGCGGTGGCCGTAGCTCCAGATCTCGGGCAGCGCGCCGGCCCGGCCGACGAACGGGTTGTCCGTCGGCACGCGTCCGTCATCGTGCAGCCGGATCACCGTGCCCTGGTGATTGGACAGGTCCTGCGAGGGATGTTGCTCGGCCGTCTCCAGCTCGGGCCGCGCGCCCCGATCACCCACGGTGATGAACATGTAGCCATTGCCATCGAACGCGATCCGCGAGCCGAAGTGATTACCGCCCCGGCTCCACGCCTTCGCCTCGAAAACCTCCTCGACGCTGGTCAGCCGATCGTTCTCGAGCCGGCCGCGCACGACGGCCGTCGTGCCTTCACTGCCATCGGAATTCGGTTTCGAAAAGCTGATGTAGACCAGACGATTCGTCGCGAAGTTCGGGTGCAAGACGACATCGAGCAGGCCGCCCTGTCCGCGCGCGCGCACTTCGGGCACACCCGCGACCGGCGCCGGCAGCAGTGCGCCGTCGCGTACGATGCGCAGCCGGCCCGATCGTTCCGTGACCAGCATGTCGCCGTTCGGCAAAAACGCCATCGACCACGGATTCTCCAATCCCTCGACAACCGTGACCACGCGGAAGTCGTGATGCTGCGACTTGTGAGTGGTCTGTGCGGCGACCGGGGCCGCGATGAGGGTGAGCAGCAGAAGGAGTGTAGCGAATGCGGGCCGGGACGCTTCGTGACTCAACTCGACCTCCGAAGTCGGGTGCGACGGGGAATGTGCGGCACGGCCGAGTTTACACCGGCTACCGTCTGGTCGTTCAATCTCCGCATTTCAGTCGGGGATGGCAGATGGGTTGCCGCCGGCTCACGGAAGCGATAGAATCAGCGTAAATCATTGTCAAATATGAAGTAAACGATAGTACCACGACGTTGCCGGCGCCGCGCACGCCCGCGCGTCCGTGATCGACCGGTCCGAGTGCGATACATTGCGACCACCCCAACAACTCCTCGAGCGACGACGCACATGAGAGCTTCTCAGGTCTTCCGCGAGCTGCGGCGCCGGAAGGTATTCCGCACCGCAGTGATCTATGCGGGCGCCGCGTGGCTTCTCATCGAAGTGGCGACCACGCTCGGACCCGTGCTGGGCGGACCGGACTGGTTGGTGAAGGGCTTCGTCATCACCCTACTTCTCGGCTTGCCGGTCGCGATCACCGTGTCCTGGATGTTCGATCTCTCGCCGGAAGGCCTGCGGCCGGAACCCGATCGGGAGCCGGCAGCGGCCTCACGGGTGGCCGGCGGGTCGGACGAGGATCCCGCAGAGCGGCGCCGGATCGAGATCCCGCCGCCGGCGCCCACGACCCCCCTGATCGGGCGCGAGCGCGAAGCGACGGAAATCGCAGGCCTGCTCCGCGCCGGCGAGCGTCTGGTCACGCTGACCGGGACGGGCGGTACGGGGAAGACCCGGCTTTGCGAGGAGACTGCCAGACGCCTCGGCGAGGATTTCGAGGGCGGCGTGGCGTACGTCCCGCTTGCCCCCGTCGCGGCCGCCGGCCAGGTGATGGCGAAAATCGCCGACGTCCTCGATCTCAAGGAAGCGGAAGAGAGGTCCCTGCTCGACGGCGTCAGCGGTCTGATCGGATCGCGGCGGGTCCTCCTCGTGCTCGACAACTTCGAGCACCTCCTGGATGCGGCAGTGGACATCGGTTCTTTACTCGGCAGGTGTCCGCGCCTGCAGGTCCTCGCGACGAGCCGAGCGCCGCTCAAGATCGCGGGCGAGCGCGAGGTTCCGCTCAGGCCGCTTGCACTACCCCCGACGGGCGCGACGACCGCGCCCGAGGATCTGTCCGCGTACGCCGCGATCGCTCTCTTCACGGAAAGGGCGGCGCGTGCGCGCGCTGGATTCGCGCTGACCGCGCGCAATGCGGAGGCGATCGCCGGCATCTGTCGCAGGCTGGATGGCCTTCCCCTCGCCATCGAGCTCGCGGCCGCGCGGATGCGTGTCCTCGAGCCCGAACAGCTGCTTGCCAAGCTCGAGCACGCGCTCGACGTCCTGACGACGGGCGCTCGCGACCTCCCGGAACGGCAGCGGACGCTGCGCGCGACGATCGATTGGAGCTACTCGCTCCTCGACCCTCACGAGCAGCGGCTGCTGCGCCGGCTCGCCGTCTTTCGCGGCGGCTGGACTCATGCCGCGGTGGAGCGCATCTGCTATGAGGACGACGACGCATTCCGTTCGTTGGACGAGCTGCAATCGCTGGTCGAAAAAGGCCTCGTGCAGCGCGCCGAGGCGGACGGCCGTTTCGGCATGCTGGAGACGATCCGTGAATATGCCACGGAGGCGCTGACGAACAGCGGTGAAGCGGTGGAGTTTCGCCGCCGGCACGCGAACCACTTCCGCACCGTCACGATGCAGGCCTACCACGACTTTCGGAACGGCGCGCAGGTCGAGTCGCTGCAGCGCATCGACGGTGAGAGCGCCAACGTCGAGGAGGCTCTCGCACAGTTGCTGCGTGCCGCGGCCGAGGGTGACGCCGACGCCGCAGAAACCGGCCTGTCGATGTGCTTCGACCTGTGGATGTACTGGCACGTGCGCGGGCGGCATCTGCGTGCACGCAGCTGGTGCCGCGCGTTTCTCGACCTGGCCGCGGGCCATGGCTACCCGATCGCGCGCGCCCGCGCCCTGTTCACCGACAGCTTGGCCACACTGACCCTCGGCGATGCCGTTTCGTGTCTCGCGGACACAGCCGAGGCAGAGCGACTCGGGCAGGACGACCCCGAAACGCTGGCCCTCACCGCCATTACCCGCGGCGTCGCGCACCTCACCACGGGTGCGCTGGACGAGGCGCGTGTGGCGCTCGAGTCCGCCGTACAGCGCGGCCGCCGGCTGGAGGGGGGTTGGGAGCTCGGGATCGCGCTGTCGTTTCTCGGCATGCTCGAGACGGCCTGTGGACGATCCGACGCCGCGCGCGCGTGTTTCGACGAGGCGTTGCCGCTACAGCGTGCGATCGGCGACCATGAAGGCATGGGCGCATCGCTCGGCGGGCTCGCCGCGCTCGAGGCTGCGGCCGGCCATGCCGAGCGTGCGCTGGCCCTGTACCGCGAGGCGTTCGACGCGTACCACGCCATCGGCGATCGACCCGAGGAAGCACGCATCTTGGACGCCTACGCATGGACGGCGCTGTCGGTCGCACGCACGGGCGAGGCGCGGGAGCACTTCGTCGAGTCGCTGCGCGCGTACGAAGAGGTGGGCAGCGTGCGCGGCATCGGCATCGCGCTGCTCGGCCTGGCCGCGACGGAGGCCGAGGAGGGAGAGCCCGAACGGGCCGTTCGCATCGCCGCCGCGTCGGCCCAGTTCTCCC
>JBFJPA010000093.1:0-11503 GCA_041617355.1 Longimicrobiales bacterium | reverse complement strand
GCCGCACGGCATGTTCGTGGACCGGCAGGGCAACGTGTGGGTGACGGACGCGGTCGGCTTCGGCGCGCAACCGCCCGGCCTCGGCCACGTCATCTACAAGTTCAGCCCCAACGGTGATCTGCTGATGACGCTGGGCAAGAAAGGCGTCGCGGGCGATGGCCCGGACACGTTCAACAAACCGTCCGACGTCCTCGTCGCTCCGAACGGCGACATCTTCGTCGCGGATGGCCACGATGTCGGCGGCAACAATCGCGTCATGAAGTTCTCCGCGGATGGCAAGTTCATCAAACAATGGGGCACGACGGGCGAGGCGGATGGGCAGTTCCGCGATCCGCACGCGTTGGCCATGGACTCGCAGGGCCGTCTCTTCGTGGGCGACCGCGGCAACAGCCGCATCCAGATCTTCGACCAGGAGGGCAACCACCTGGCGACGTGGAAGCAGTTCGGCCGACCGAGCGGCCTCTTCATCGACGCCAACGACATGCTTTACGCGACGGATTCCGAGTCGAACACGCGTCGCAATCCCGGCGTGAAGCGTGGCATCTACATCGGCAACGCGCGCACGGGCGAGCTGACGGCGTTCATCCCCGATCCGGAGCCGGATCCCGACAACTCCGGGACGAGCGGCGCCGAAGGTGTCGCCGTCGACGCGACCGGTGCGATCTACGGTGCAGAAGTCGGACCGACGACCTTGCGGAAGTACGTCCGGAGGTAGGGCTGGGGCTGGGGCTGGGGCTGGGGCTACGCGGGGAGGGGGCTAGGGCTGGGGTGCGCTACGAATCCTCGCGGGAACGGAATGGGGATCGTTGCGGGGTAACGAAGCACTGGGGCTGGAGAGCGGGCGTGTCCGGGTCGTCGATTACGACCCGCGCTGGCCCGCTCTGTTCATTGAGGCCGAGCGCGAGATCCGGGCGGCTCTGGGCGCGCGGATTCTCGGCGTCGAACACGTCGGCAGCACGTCGGTGCCGGGACTCTGTGCCAAACCCGTCCTCGATCTGCTGGCCGGCGTTCGCGATTTCGACGCCGCGCACGCGCTGGTCCCGGACCTCGAGGCGATCGGCTACGAGCATCGTCCCGACGAGGACATCCCCGACCGGCACTACTTCCGGCGCCGTCAAGGCTCTCTTCGTTTGCACCACCTCTCGCTCGCCGAGCCGGATTCGCACCACTACCGCGTCACGATCGCGTTCCGGGACGCGCTTCGTGCGGATGCTCGGCTCGCCGGTGCGTACGCCGAATTGAAGCGGGAGCTGGCCGCCCGATATCCGTATGATCGCACGGCGTATCTGGACGGAAAGGCCGCGTTCGTGGCCAGCGTGACCGCGCGAGCCTGAACCATCCGCGGCAGACGGCTCAACGCGGTGAACGCGGCGACATGTGGAGCGCCAGCATTCGCCACTCGGTCTCACGCTTGACGTACGTTGTCGTGTAGCGCAGCACGACTGCGCTTTCATCCTCGCCCGGCGCCTGCACCCGAATCTCGGCCGTGCCGAATGTGACGGCCAGGTTCCCATCGACGAGGACGGTTCGTTCGGTGATGGTCTGTCCGGTCATGTGCATGCCGAGCAAGGATTGGATCAGCGCCTCCTTGTCCGCCGTTGTGCCATTACTCGAGTTCCTGGTGAAACGGTCGTCGACCAGCCGTCGCAGCGCGGCCTCGTCCCGGTTGATCTCGGCGGCGACGTATGCGTCCTCGGTCGCGAGCACGCGCTGCGCTTCGGTCTGGCTGGATTCGGTGCTGCCGTCGGGAGCGGCAGGCGCGCAGGAAAGGGCAAGGCCTGCCGCGATGCTGATCATGGCCGGTGCTAAACGCATGGAAACCTCTTTCTGCAAGGACGCCGTGGGATTCCGCCCCTGAATGGTGTTGCCGTAGGGATCGGCAGGAAATGGACGCGGTCCCCTGGCCCCATCCGGGGCACAGCCTCTGCGCAACACGCTTGCCGAACCCCTGGGACGGTCGCATCGTGGTCCGACGTCACCCGCCCCCGTGTCCCGGAGCCCGGCCATGCGACGCCCGCCGATTCGGGCCTTCGGCTGCGCTTCATCCCGTCCACTTCCGCCCCCCCCATGGATGGGGCCCGGCGCGTGGAGGAGTTCGAAAGACAGGCCTGAAGTATACGCGTATCGAGCGTGTCGGCATCACGGACGCGACCGTCGCGTCGCTGCCGGTGTCGGACGACGACGGGCCGTGACTGCCGGGAGTCCATGAAACTCGCGGCCGGGACGCGGCTTGGCCCATATGAAATTGGCGGGCCGATCGGCGCCGGCGCGATGGGCCAGGTCTACCGCGCCCGCGACACGCGGCTCGGTCGCGAAGTCGCCCTCAAGGTCATTGCGGCGGACGCGCAACCGACGGCCGAGCAGCGCCAGCGCTTGCACCGCGAGGCCCGCGCGGTGGCGCAGCTTCAGCACCCGCACATCTGCTCTCTCTTCGATGTCGGCCACGAGCAAGGGATCGATTACCTCGTCATCGAGTTGCTCGAAGGTGAAACCCTCGCCGCGCGACTGGAGCGTGGGCGACTTCCCCTCGAGCAGTGCCTCGTGTTCGGCGCACAGATGGCCGCGGCATTGGCGGCAGCTCACGCGCGGGGCATCGTGCATCGCGATCTCAAGCCGGCCAACGTGATGCTGACGCCGACGGGCGCGAAGCTGCTCGATTTCGGCGTGGCGAAGGGTTTCGGAGCGGCGTCCGCGCTGGCTGCGGAGACGGATCCGTCGCAGTCGGGGCTGACACGGACGGGAATGCTCGTGGGGACCTTGCCGTACGTGGCACCCGAGCAGATTGCGGGCGAGGAACCCGATGCGCGCACCGACATCTTCGCGCTCGGGGCCGTGCTCTACGAGATGGCGACGGGCAGGCCTGCGTTCGCCGCGCCGACGCCGGCCGCGTTGATCGGTGCGGTGCTGGGGTCCGATCCACCTGCGCTCGTGGCAATCCGGCCCGATTCGCCGCCCGCATTCGACCGCGTCGTCAGCGGATGTCTGGCGAAGGATCCGGCGCAGCGCTGGCACTCCGCCCATGACGTGGAACTGCAGCTGCGGGCCATGCACGGTGTCCCTCGCGAGCCGGTCAAGGCGCGCCCGCGCCCGTCGGCGTGGGTCCCGTGGACGCTGGCAGCGGCGGCACTCACGGCAACCGTGGTCCTTCTCGGGCGATTCGTCGGGACTTCGCCTTCGCCGGTGACGCCGATCCGGTTCACGGTCGAGCCACCGCCGCGTGGCGGCTTCTTGTGGACAGGCGAGGTGAACCCGCTGGCGATGTCGCCGGATGGTCGGCAGCTCGCGTTCATCGCGGTGGACAGCGCGGGGCGGCGGCAAGTGTGGTTACGCCCGCTGTCGAGCACGAAGCCGATACCGCTGCCGGGAACGTCGAACGCACAGTCGGTGATGTGGTCGCCCGATGGACGTTCTATCGCCTTTTTCACGGGCGACCGATTGCAGCGTCTCGATCTGCCGGACGGGGCGCCCGTTACGCTCACGGAGTTGGTATCGCGGTCCGGCCAGGCCGGGAGCTGGGGACGGCGTGGGTACATCCTTTACGCCGGGGTTCAGGGCGATGCGATCCATCGGGTCTCCGCGAGTGGCGGCGAACCGGAGGTCGTGCTCCGTGCCGACCGAGCGGCCGGTGTGGCACGTATTCAGGCCCCCTGGTATTTGCCCGATGGCGAGCAGTTCCTCTACTTGTCGCGGACGGTGGATGGATCCGGCACCATAATGCGGATGAAGCCGGGCGACACACCGCGCGTCGTCACCAGGGCCGAGTCGATGGTGCAGTATGCGGCACCGGGCGTGTTGCTGTTCGTGCGCGACGGTACGCTGCTCGGTCAGTCGTACGACTGGGAGCGCGGTACGTTGAAGGGCGAGCCGTTCGCCGTGGCGGATACCGTTCGCTACTTCCTTTCGACGGGCGTCGTGGCGGCGGCCACGTCCGATGGCGGGACCCTCGTCCTGCATGCGGCAACCGATGTCCAGCAACTCGTCTGGCTGGACCGAACCGGAGCGCAGCAAGGCGCAGCCGTGGCCACGGGCGACTTCGAGGACATGACGCTGTCGCCGGACGGGCGACGTCTCCTCCTCTCGCGCCGCTGGCCCCGAGTGGGCACGCTGGATATGACTCTGGTGGACCTGGAGCGGGGCACGGAGACGCCGCTCACGACTACACCGTATTCAGAGGTCTTCGGCGTCTGGCTGCCCGGCGGTCGGTCCGTCATCTACTCACTGGTCCGCGGCGGTCCTCCGGTCATGGTCCGGCGCGACCTCGATTCGCCAACGGAGACACGACTGCTCGAGGACGCGGAGTTCCAGGCTCCGAGCGACCTCTCTCCCGACGGGCGGACGTTGCTGTATCGCCGGAGGCCCGGAGGCGGCAACTGGGATGTCTGGACCATGCCCATCGAAAGCGGAACGCCCGTCGCATTCACGGAAACGCCGTACGACGAAACGGATACGCGGTTCTCGCCGGACGGCAGCTACATCGCTCTGATCTCGAACGAAACCGGCCGGCCCGAGCTGTACGTGACACCGTTTCCGGGCCCCGGCGAGAGAACGCGTGTGTCGACCGATGGCGCAGAGTTCGTCCGGTGGCCACGCGCGGGTAACGAAATCTTCTACACGACGCCGGATGGCAAGATGATGGCCGTAGCGGTTCAGACGCGGCCGACATTGCACATCGGCAAGACCGCCACCCTGTTCGCGACCGATCCGCGGACCGGTATCGTCACATTCGAAGTGACGCGGGACGCGCAGAGGATTCTCGCCGCGCTCCCCACCGTCATCGCGAGCCGTCAACCACTTACCGTCGTGACCAACTGGGCGGCTGGGGTGCGCTGAACCCGGGTCGCCGCGTGGCGACCGTAGCCCGGTTCCCCTCTCCCGCCTGCTGATGAACGCATTGGACGGCGCGTGGCAGGGCCACGCTCATCCCAAGTTCGCGTGACCGGGTGGAACGGCCGTGTTACCCGGCGAGAACGTGGCGCGTTGGTAAGGTGCAGATCTCCCGCGCTCCCCGATCGGAGACGGTTCATGTTCCGCGCCGCTCGGCTCCTCTGCCTTTCGCTCGTGTTGTCCTCCCCCGCAATCGCGCAGGACGGGCGTCGTTTCGAATTGTCGCCGCAGTTCGGCGTGCAGGTTCCCATGAATCCTATCGGCCCGGCTGCGCCCACGGAAACGGCCTGGTACCTGGACCTGGAGCGGCCGGATGCTGCACCGTCGTTCAGTGTAACGGCGTCCGTCACCTGGCCGGGTCGCTGGGTCGGCGCGCGCGTGTCGGCTGGGTACACGCTGCCGTCCGATGTGCACGGAATCTTCAACTGCTATCCGGGACTCGCCTGTCCCTCGATCCTGCTCGAGAGCGATGCGAACGTCGAATCCTTGACGTTGATCGTCGATGCGTTGCTGTACCCGCTCGCCCGGTTTGCCAAGGTCCGGCCATACATCGTCACAGGGCTGGGCGTGCGCCGGTTCCGCTACGAATGGCCGGAGGCGTTCACCTTCGTGACGGCCGGCTCGCACGCCGAAACGCGACCCGTCGTCAATGGTGGGCTTGGCGTCGCGGTCGACCTGCTCGGCGCGTCGTTGCACCTCGAGCTGACGGACGCGTGGAGTCCCGAGGGCGATGGCGCGGGTGGGTTCCGGCTGCAGACGGCCGGACCGGTCTCCCACCACCCACAAGACCTGCCCAGTCGGGCACAACACGTGATCGGCCTGAGTCTGGGTGTGCGCGTGTTGCGGTTCTAGGGTTGGCGCCAGGGACTCCGTTTGCAGTCCAGGCCCGCCGTATCGTGCGGGTCCGAGACGCCATTCGTAAAACAGCGGGCGCCCCCGCCCATCGGTGGGGACGCCCGCCGCTGCGTCGTAAACCGAAACCCAGCCGCTAATTCACATTCACCACCATCGTCGCATCACTCGTACCGATCGAGTTCGTCAATCGGTACTGCACCGTGAACACACCCGTGAAGCCGGTGGGCGGCGTGAACGTGAGGCTGCCGTTCGGATTGATGCGGATGGACCCGCCAATCCCGAAGGCGACCGGGTTGCCGGCGACGAAGCTGCCGGCGTTGCCGCCGAGCGTGCCGCCGCCGAAGCTGGTGATGGTCGCGGCGGGCACGCCGAGCGTGTCGTTGGCCATGAGTCCCGGCGCGACCACGTTCAGGGTCGTATTGACCGTGGTCGCGAGTGTGTCGTTCACCGCGACGGGCGACGAACCGACGTCGATCGTGACGACGGCATCCGAGAATCCCGCCACGTTCTGCACGCGATAGTTGAATGTGAATGCGCCGGTGAAGTTGGTTGCCGGCGTGAACGTGAAGCTGCCGTCGGCGTTCACGCGGAGCGAGCCTCCGCCCGCGAAGTTGGCGGTCGAGCCGGCGGCGTTCGTCGTCGTGCTGCCCCCCAGGCTGCCGCCGCCGAAGGCGAGGATAGTGCCGGGCGGGATCCCGAGCGTGTCATTGGCGAGCAGGCCGGGCGCGGCGACGACCAGCTGTGTGTTGCGCACGGCGCCGCGCACATCGGCGACGGCTTTGGGCGCGGTGTTCAGGCGCACGACGATGGTCGCCGAGTCGCGAGCCGAGCCGCTCTGTGCGCGGATGATCGCCGAGCCGTTTGACACCGCCGTGACCAATCCGCCGGTCGACACGAAGGCGATGTTGGGCGCCGACGACGACCACGTCACCTGCGGCGCCGGAATCAGGTTGTTGTTCGCGTCTCTCGCCTGCACCGTCATCTGCCGCGTCTGTGTTCCCGAGTTCAGCGTGTCGACCTTCGGGCTGACGATGAGGCTGACGGCGACCGGGGCGACCGTTACGGTGGCGGAGCCGGTGATGGCGCCGACCGTGGCGCGGACCTGGGCCGCACCGACACCCTGCGCGGTGATCAGCCCCGTCGCATTCACGGACACGATCGCGGGGTTCGAAGACGACCAGACGATCGAGCCGGGCGTCACGGCGACGGGGTTGTTGTTCCGGTCACGGGGCGTCGCCTGCATCTGCGCGGTCGCGCCGACCGCGGTCATGGTGGGCGCCGGCGGCTCGACGAGAATGCTGGTCACGACCGGGGAGACGACGACTTCGGCCTCGGCCGTCGCGTTCTCGAGCGTGGCGCGGACGCGACCCGTCCCCGGTCCGACCGCCGTCACCCTTCCGTTCGCATCGACGCTGGCGACCGTTCCGCTCAGCGAGGCCCAGGTCGGGTTGCGACCCTGGATCGTATTGCCGTGGGTGTCGCGCGCCGTAGGCACGAGCGTGCCCGTCGCCCCGACTGCGTCGAGCACGAGGGAGGCGGGGGTCAGCGTCATGGTCGTCGCCGCCGCGGGTGTGCCGATCGCTCGAAACACGAACGTCGCCGTACCCACGCGCAACGTGGCGGTCTGCTCGCCAGCCGTGGGACCGAGCGTCCACGTGGTGGTGGCGCGGCCCTCGCTATCGGTACGGCCGGTCGGCGCGGAGATCGTGCCGCCGCCCGACGTCACCTGCCACTCGACGGCGGCGCCGCCGACGGCCACACCGTTGGCGTCGAGCGCGCGAGCGACGATCGGCTTCGGCAGCGCGGTCGCCACCACCGCCGTCTGCGCGTCACCATCCACTGCCGCCAGTGATGTGACGCGCCCCTCGGGCGGCCCTTCATCGTCACACGCGGCGAACACTACGAGAGAGAGGAGCCCCGCGAGTGCGAGCCGGAGGCCGGGATTGCGTAGTCTGGTCATGAGACGAGCCTCGTATCGTACGAATCGGTCGTGTACTTCATCGCCTCTAAAGACGCGTAACGGCCGGACTCAACAACAGTGTCGCTGGACAGGTGGGACGGACGGTCGCTGGTCGGGGGTCAGCCGCGCTGCTGGGGTGGCCGAGGTACGGCCGCGAGCTCGGCCTTCTTCGCGACGAGCACGGCCCCGGCACCGAGCGCGGCGCCGATCGGACACAGGAACACGAGCATCGTGTTGGCCACGGGCGTGACGAGTGGATACACGGCCGAAGCGAGTGCGCCCCAAAGCGCGCCTCGGGCCGGGCTCAGACCGAGGATCGATTTGCCGCTCTCGCCGAGAGACAGCAGCACGCCGAAGGCGGCACCGGACGCGAAGCCGTAAACGGCCCCGATGCCGGCCACCAGGAGCAGGCCTTCGTCGGGATCGATGCTGTCAGGATCGAAGAGTGCGACAATAAAGATCAGAACGGCGAAGATCGCCGCCCACACGATGCCCCACGTCGCGCTGAGTCCGAGCGCCCCGCGAAACTTTCGAAGCAACACACGCACAGGAGCCTCCAGGACCAGGACGGCCTGACAATCTCCCGGCGGTCCGCAAGCGACGTCAAGCTCGGCCGGCGCATGGGCGACTGCGCCCGCCGCCTGGCGTGAACGTCCCGGCTTGCCGAACCCCCTCAGCCACCGCATCCTGATCGGCCATTCGCCCCGACACCGTGTCCCGGAGACCAACCATGCGACGTCCGCTGATCGCGGCCCTCGGGCTGCTGCTCGTGATCCCATCCACCGTGGCAGCCCAGATCGACGAGGCCCGCCTCGAGCGGTTGAAGGTCGAGGCCCTCCAGAAGGTCGAAGGCCGCGCCAAGCTCGTCCAGGAGATCGTCGACATGCTCTTCTCGTTCGGCGAGCTGGGCATGCAGGAAGTCGAGACGTCGAAGTACCTGACCGGACTGCTCGAGCAGAACGGCTTCACGGTCGAGCGCGGCGTGGCTGGCATGCCGACCGCGTGGGTCGCGCGCTGGGGCTCCGGCAAACCGGTGATCGCGCTCGGCTCCGACATCGACGGCATCCCGCAGTCCAGCCAGAAGCCGGGTGTCGGCTACCGCGACGCGATCATCCCGATGGCGCCCGGGCACGGCGAAGGTCACAACTCCGGGCAAGCAGTGAACATCGCGGCGGCCCTGGCCGTCAAGGAGATCATGCAGCGCGACCGCATCCCGGGCACGCTCGTGCTCTGGCCGGGTGTGGCCGAGGAGCAGCTCGGCTCGAAAGCGTACCTGGTGCGGGCCGGCGTCTACAAGGACGTCGACGTCAATATCTTCACGCATGTCGCGAACAACTTCGGCGTGTCCTGGGGCCAGTCGGGCTCGAACGCGCTGATGTCCGTACAGTTCCGGTTCCGTGGCGAGACCGCGCACTCGGCGGGCGCACCCTGGCGAGGCCGGTCGGCACTCGATGCCGTGATGCTGATGGCGCAGGCGTGGGAGTTCAAGCGCGAGCATCTCCAGCCCGCGCAGCGCTCGCACTACGTGATCGTGGATGGCGGTGACCAGCCGAACGTCGTGCCGCAAACGGCGACGATCTGGTTCTACTTCCGCGAGCGAGACTACCCGCGCGTCATCGAGATGTACGAGGCCGCCAAGCAGATGGCGCAGGGTGCCGCGCTCATGACCGGCACGCAGATCGACACGATCGCGACGCTCGGCTCCGCGTGGAGTGCGCACTTCAACAAGCCCGTCGCGGAGATGACGTACGAGAACATCAAGCGCGTCGGCCTGCCGCAGTGGAGCGAGGCGGACAACACGCTGGCGAAGGCATTGCAGCGGGAACTGGGCAGCCGCGAAGAAGGCCTGGCCACGGAGATCGACACGCTGAGCGGGCCCGTGGATTTGAACCGCTCGCTGGGCGGCGGCTCCGACGACATCGGCGATGTGTCGTGGAACATGCCGACCATCACGCTGCGCTACCCCGCCAACATCAGCGGCACGCCGGGCCACAACTGGTCGAACGGCATCGCCATGGCGACACCCATCGCGCACAAAGGCTCGCTCGCGGGCGCGAAAGTGCAGGCGCTGAACCTGCTCGACCTGCTGTTCAAGCCGCAGGTCGTCGCCGACGCCTGGACCTACTTCCGCGACGTGCAGACGAAGGACACGAAGTACACGCCGTTCATCCTGCCGACGGACCAGCCGGCGATCTGGCTGAACGAAGAGATCATGGCGAAATACCGGCCGGAGATGCGCAAGTTCTACTACGACCCGACGAAGTACGGCACGTACCTCGAGCAGCTCGGCATCACGTATCCGACGGTGAAGCCGCGGCCGGTGTCGGACGACGGACGGTAGGCGAGGGCGTCCCTGCGGAGCTCAACGCGTGACGGTCAGCGCGGCCCGCTCATGTCGCCGGTCCGCCCTTGCCCGGAGCCCGGGCCTCGGAGGGCTCGACGATGCTCGCGGCAGCCGGTCCCTGGCGCAGCATCCAGACGAGTGCGGTCCCGGTAATCGCGCCGTAGAGGGCCCAGCCGGGCGGGCCCATGATATCGCCGAACGGTATTGCCACGACCCAACCCACGGTCCCGGCCAGCACCCACCAGGCCGCGCGCGCGGCCTGCCCGCGCAGCACCAGGCATTGCAGTGTCGCGGCCAGGGTGCCGTACAGGCCCACACCCGCGAGCCAGCCCAGGTCCCCGTCGAACCGTCCCACTCCGAAGAACACGAGAGCGCCTGCGGCCACGGCCCCGAGGCTGGCCAACACCCATCGCACCGACGCCGTGACATATCGCCGCAGGACCAGCCATTGGAGGACGCCAACCAGAATCCCCCCGACCGCGACACTCGTGTAGCGCGGTACATCTATGGCGGGGATGGACTGCAGGATCTCGAACCGACGCGGCTCGCCGAATGAACCTGGATCCATGCTCCAGCCCCACCCGACTGCACCGGCCAGCAACCACAAGAACCATAAACGCCAGCCGGGCCGTCGCACCGGTGGGATGGCCAATCTCGCCACGATCACCATGAACCCGGCGAGGGCATTGAAGAACACGTCGTTCCAGTCGAAGACCCGGCTGGGCAGGACGGCCTGGATGCCCTCGTCGAGCAGGCCAAGCAACCCGGTGATCGCCACCGTGAGAGCGGCAGGCCCGGGAACGGGGCGCCCGTGATGCACGCGTTCGAGCAGCGCCTGGTGGATGAGGGCGGCCACAACGCCGTATTCGATCAGGTGCGTGCGTTCCGCCGGGTTGTCCATCCGGAGAAACGTCATCCAATAGGCTAGTGCAACGCCGAGCGCGACACCGATCTCGCGCCAGCCGGGACGTCTCTTCACCCATTGCGCGACGATCGCCACGACCACCAGGAGCACGACGACGGCGAACGACAGCCGCAGCAGATTGCGTTCGCGCAGGGCGTCGACCAGCGTCCGCGCTGGCCCCAGGGTGGAGTAGATCGCCACCATGACGGCCAGCGCCCAGAGCCACAGGCGTCGTTCTCGATTGGAGGTGAAAAGAGACATCCGCGCAACGTAGCGTCTGGCCGCCGTCAATGACCAGCAACAAGAAGACTTTACACACGTGATCCGGCGCGACGCAGAGCGGCGTCAGTGCGTCGACGTCGACGCAGATCGAGGTTGGTGTTCGGCGGAAAGTGGGCGGTCAACGCCTGGCGGAGGTCATCTCGCCCGCGGCAGGCCTCGCAACTCTTGGAACCAGTTCTCGACGACGATCAGCTCGCCCGGATCACGTTCGCCCGCCGCGCGGACCATCAGCAGGCGCTGGTCGTCCATGGACACGTCATACATGGGGTGCAGG
>JBFJPA010000092.1:0-11544 GCA_041617355.1 Longimicrobiales bacterium | reverse complement strand
TGCGCACGCTGCTCGTCTCGCGCACCGCGGCCTTCGAGGCCGCCGCCCCCCGCCTCGCCGACTGGGCCCTGCGCGTGTTGCGGGCGCTCACGGGCGTCGGCCCCGAGATGCGGGTCGGCTCACCGGCCGACGGCCTCGACATCGCCCGCCAGATCATTGCCACACTCGCCGCCGCATCGCAGAACGCGACGGCGCCGCGCTTGCGGCCCTACATCGCCGAGCTGCTCGACATCGTGCAGACGGAGCTGGGCCTCGGCCTGCCCGCGCTCGAGCAAGTTCTCTGGGATGTCGTGGAAACGGTGATCGACCGGCTCGAGGCGGAGCCGACCGAAGCGGACCGCGCTCGCCGGGAGACACGGCTCGACACGATTCGCATGCTCCGCCGCATTCGGACGCTCGTGCGAGGCCGGTTTCCCCTGCCCTCGCTCGATGCCGACCGGATCGCGGACGCGCTCGCGCGCTTCCTGCGACGCATCGACATCGCCGCCCTCGGCCGACAGGCGGAGTGCGTATCCGATGGCGTCGGCACGATCGCCGGGACGACACGAGCCATCGAAGACCTCGTCGACCTCGGCTCCTTCTCCGAGTTCCGCAATCTCGGCGCAGCGGCGGCCGCCGCCTCCAGCAGCGAGCAGTACCTCTGGTATGCGAGCTGGCTGTTCGGCGAAGACGTCGTCATCAACGCCGCGTGCACGGAGATCCGGCGAGGCGACACGGTCATCCGCAGTGGCACGGGCCTGACCGTCGCAGACGTCCCCGAGTTCCAGTCCAGCAGCCCGCAGCATTACACGTTCCTCGCCGTCGACCTGCAGGCGATGGAGACGCTGGCCTATGTGATGGCGGTCAGCGCCGACGCATTGAACATGCTGCTGCACCTGCTGTCACTCGAGGAGGGCGACTACGCGTCGAACGGATTCAATGCCACCTGGAACGCGTTCATCGGCGTCGGCAAGGTAGTCGCCGGCCGGCCCATCATGTCGAGCGGACTCGAAGACTGGCTCATGCCGCTGGTCTTCTCGTTCATGGCCTCCCTCGAAGGCATCCATACGCGTGCGAGCGTCGGCAACTTCTTCACGATGTGGCTGGCCTTGGGCGTTCCCGATCTGGGTGAGACCGTGATTCTGCGCCAGGTCTCGCTCGCCGTGCGCGACGGCTTCCTCTCGTTCTTCACATTGCTCAACTACGAGGGACCGTTCTGGTCGGATGCCGACCCGGACCCGCGGCCGCTCAACCGCAAACATGTCGATGGCGTGGCAACGCCGATCGGTGCGCTCATCAACAAGATCCTGTACGGCATCTTCCCGCGCGACGAATACGCGCAGCCGTTCTCGACGAGTGTGGACCATTCTCTGAAGTTCTGGCTGTTCTGGGACCTGTTCCTCGGCTCCCTCTTCGCCGTGCTGGGGCGCATCGCCGGGTGCCTGGTCGCGATGGGCGTGTCGCGCACCTTCGATCCCGGCGCCTGGTTCGAGAAGATCTGGAAGGACATCCTGCTGGGCGTCGTGTTGTTCCTGCCGCAGCTCTACATGGAGCGCGAAGGCGACACCGACGAGGGCAAGTTCAATGGAGCCGGCGCCGCGTACGCGGGCTACCCGCCGCACGATGCAGCGCCGTACACGCTGCCGTACAACCAGGGTGTGTCCTGCTACGTCGATCAGGCCAACCAGGGCCTGTTCAGCCACCACCAGCTCAATCTGAACCAGACGTACTCGTACGACTTCGCCCTCGACGAAGACGCCATCATCCTCGCCGCGCGGTCCGGCACGGTCGTCGATTACTTCGACTGGGTGCCGGATGACACGAATCCGAGCACGGCCGAGATCACGGCCGCCGCGAACGAGGCCACGGCGTCCGGGTTCCTGGATCCGGCGCAAACGCAGCGGGAAAGCTGGAATTTCATCCTGATCCGGCACGACCGCGACGATGCGGGCGCGCTGGTGGCGCCGGATGCGACACATGACAAGGGCGCGGGCGGCGCCGTCACACGCACGTACGCCGTCTACGGCCACGGCCGCAAGGACAGCGTGCGCAACGCGTTCGGCGACCGGGGCATCGCACCCGCCAGCATCATCGGCTCCGTCGTTCAGCGCGGCCAGCAGATCATGCGTTCCGGTGACACGGGCATCAGCTTCCACAACCACCTCCATATCGCGGTGATCCCGGGTCCGGACCCGACGCCGCTGCCGCGCGTCGTGCGGGCGGCCACATTGCCGCGCGAGTCCATCCCGCTCGTGTTCCGCGACGTGACGCACTTCATTGGGCGTGATGGCGTGTGCAAGGTGATGAACTCGTATACGTCGTCCACCGAACCGGTGACCTGAGGAGAGCCGTCATGCTGCCTGACCTCTTCGGCGACAGCGCGACACCCGGCGTGCGACGGCCACGCTTCGAGGTTGCGTTCGGGGCGGGCGCCGCCGGCTCTGACAGCGGCTTGCTGTCTGAAGCCGCGTCCGCCATCGGGATCGGGAGCGCCGAAGGCGAGGACCCGTGGGCACGTTCGGTGGCCCGCATCGCCGTCGACATGGGGATCGCGCCGGCTGTGGACTTCGCCGAGATCGTGCTCTCGGGCGATGGCCAGGCGCCGTCTGTCGTCGGCGGCGACACGGGCGCGATCGCGCTCGGCTACGAAGACGAAGGCGCGACGGCCGTGTTCACGGGCTCGATCGAGTCGATTCGGCGAGGGTCGCCTTCAGCCCTGCGTCTGACGATCACGAACGCGACGGCAACGCTGGCCGCGCTGCGTGTCGAACAGAGCTACGAGGATCAAGCGGCCGGCGCCATCGTCGAAGACCTGGCCGGCCGTGCCGGAACGTCGACGGGTCACGTCGCCGATGGGCCGACCCTCTCGTTCGTCGTGCTCGATGGCGGGCGCAGCGTGTGGGAGCACATCGCGCACCTGGCCCGTGTGTCCGGCCACCTCGCCCGCGTCAATGCCGACGGCGAGTTGGACTTCGCGCCACCAGATGCGGGCGAGGCGGTACGCACGTTCACGTGGGGCGGCGACATCCTCCGGCTGGACCGCACGGACGCGCCGGCACCGTTCGATGCGGTCACCATCGCCGGCGAGGGTGCGGCAGGCAGCCAAGGCAAGGACGCATGGAACTGGCTCGCGAAACAGCCTGCCGCCGTCACGGGCAACGCCGGAACGGGTTCGCGGAACCGCGCCTTCGCGGACCGTGCCCTGCGCAGCGCCGATGCCGTCCGTGCCGCGGCGAACGCGCTGGCCGATGCGGCCGCCCGCGCGGCCGTAGGCGGCACACTCGTCGTGGCGGGCGCGCCGGCCGTGGTGCCCGGACGCCGCATCGCGCTGCACGGTGCGGCGGCGCCCTTCGCCGGCACCTACCTCGTCACACGTGTGCGCCACAGCTACGACAAGCGCAACGGTTTCCGTTCCCGCATCACGTTCACGGGCGGCGGCGGCGGCGGCGGAAGCCTCCTGGGAGGACTGTTATGAGCCTCGGCATCTACGACGCCGTTCGCCGCGTCATGCGCGAGGAGCTGCACCGGCTGCGGATGGCCGAGCTCGCCGTCGTCACCGACATCCACCCGCACGCCGCCGATTCCGACGCGGACAACTACGCGTGCTCGGTCCAGCTACGCGACTCGGGCATCGTCCTCAAGCGCGTGCCCGTGGCGACGCCCAAGCTGGGCGTCGCCAGCATCCCGGCTGCGGGCGACCTCGTTCTCGTCCAGTTCATCGGCGGCGATGTCAACGCGCCCGTCATTGTCGGCAGCCTGTACAACGACGAAGACCGTCCGCCGGCCAACGACGATGGCCAGCTCGTGCTGCACCTCCCGCTCGGTGCCGGTGACGCGGACGCGGCCCACGTCGAAGTCACGTCCGCCGATACGCGCTCGCTCGTCATCCGCATGGGCAGCGGCGTCACCGTGACGATCCAGGACGATGATCCGGTCGTCGCCATCGATGCGGACGGAAACGCCGGCCTGTCCATCGGCAGCAACGGAGCGATCACGATCGAGTCCTCGGGCAACGTCGAGATCAAGGCGAGCGGCAACATGAATGTCGAGGCGGGCGGCACGCTGACCCTCAAGGGTGCGACGGTGAATATCAACTGAACTGCGGGTCGAGGGTGGAGGGCGACGGTGAGGCAACGGACAACGAAACGGCGGGAGTTGGGATGGGACAGCCGGCGGCAAAGCAGGGAGACAAGGTCATGGCGACGGACATCCACATCGTGATGATTCCGACGCCGGGCGGACCGGTGCCGACCCCGTTGCCACATCCGTTCACGGGGCAGATCGATGGTGGGCTGAGCTCGGATGTGAATATCGAGGGCATGCCTGCGGCCCTCGTCGGTAGCACGGCGACGAACCAGCCGTCGCACGTGCCGCAGGGCGGCCCGTTCCAGAAGCCGCCGACGAACCGTGCGACCATTCAGGTGGGCAGCGCTACGGTGCTCATCAATGGCAAGCCGGCGGCGCGGCACGGAGATGTCGCCATGACGTGCAACGATCCAGCGGATCTACCGGCCGGCACCGTGATAGCGGTCGGCACGGTGATGATAGGAGGCTGACGTGGCGGGAGACCGGCATCTGTTGAGCGACATCCGGCTGGGTCTTCTGGACCGACGGCTGCGTCCAGTTTACGTCGTGGCGGAGCGAGTGCAGCGGGCGCAGGCGAAGCCGGGCCGTGTGCTCGACTTCGATGTGGTCCGCGGCCGGGCGAACCTGGAGCAGGCGATCATCCTGCGTCTGCTGACGCCGCTCGGCGAGCTGGCGCCGCTCGGACATCCGGAGTACGGCTCACGACTGCACGAGCTGGTGGGTCGCCCGAACACGGAGACGACGCGGAACCTCGTGAAGCTGTTCATCCTGGAAGCACTGCAGCGGGAGCCGCGCATCGAAGACGAGGTCGCCGTCGTCGTCACGCCGGGCGAGACCGAGCCACCCGATGTGGGTAAGGGTGGTCGCAACATCGGGCTGGTGTCGCGCGTGAACGTGGAGCTGGCCGTACGGCCCGTGGGCGAGACGGAGACCGTCACGATTGGACCCTTCACACTGGAGTTGGGACCGTGACCTTCCGACGACGGGCTTACCCGGAGGTTCTCGAGAACCTGCTGACGGCGCTGTCGGGCGGAATCGCGGCGGAGGCGCACGCGTTCCCGCCCGACGGAGCGACGAAGCCGCCGTTCCGGCTGGCGCTGGAGCAGGCTCAGGTGCGGGACATCGTTTCGGTGCACGGCACGCGCAACGGCAAATCGCACCGATTCCGCAAAGGCACGGACTACGCTCTGGAGGGCGGCTCGCTGGTCTGGCCGGAAGGCGCCGAGCTGCCGGACGCCGGCACTGTCGTCCAGGTGAACTACTTCGGTCCACCACGGCCCGGCCCGGTCACGGACATCCACACCGGATCGGTCGCCCGCACCCTGGCCGAGACGATCGGCCTCGAGATCGCGGGCCTGTATGCACAACTCGAAGCCGTGTACAACGCCGCCTTCCTCGATACGGCCGAAGGCCGCTCGCTCGACCACGTCGTCGCGTTGCTCGGCATCGAGCGCGTGCGCGGCGGTCGGGCCGAGACGCAGCTCGAGTTCACGCGCGCGCCCGGCAGCCGCGGCGCGATCACCGTTCCGGCCGGCACACGGGTCATGGATGCCGCGGGCGAGATCGAGTACGCGACGACGGAAGATGCGACACTCGCGCCCGAGCAGCGCGTCGTACGTGTGAACGCGCGCGATCTCGAGCCCAACGATCCCGTCGCCGCCGACACATTGACCGTCATGCCCGTGCCGATCTCCGGGATCGTGAAGGTCACGAATCCAGGTCCGGCCGTCCTCGGCACACGTGACGAGACGGACGCGGAGCTTCGCACCCGCGCGAAGAGCTTCCTGCACGGCAGCGAGCGTGCCACTCTGGGCGCACTGCGCCAGGCCGTGTCGCGTCAGGGCGGCGGCATCGCGGTCGAAGTCACCGAGGATGCCGTGAGCCCGGGCTTCGTGACGGTTACAGCGCACGCGGGCACGCTGCCGCCGACACTGAACCAGCGCGTCTTGTCGGCCATCCAGGATGTTCGTCCGGCAGGCGTACGCGTATCGCTGGCGGGACAGCAGCCGCCGCAGAGCGTGGATCTCGCGCTCCGCCTCGTGACCGGATCATCTCTGCTCGAACAGGACCTGCGCGCCGCACACGACGCCGTGCGCGCGGGCATCGGGGACTACTTCGACACGTTGCCGGTTCGCGAAGCGGGCAGTGTGAATCGGTTGGTCGGCATCGCTCTCGGAGTGCCGGGCGTCGAGGATGTCCGGCTGGTGAGTGCATCCGTGAACGGCACCGAAGTGCTGGACCGGGACGCCGGCATCCTCGCGATCGCCGACATGCCGACCGTGCTCGGCAAGCTCAACATCGCCGACGCCAACCTCGCGACGGTTGTGCTGGCGGCGATCACGTTCCCCGAGGGCGAGCCGCCGCCGGACGTGGCGCAGGCGACGGCGTCCATCGAGGCAGCCATCGCGTACGTGAACGGGCTGAATGCGAGCGAACCGCTGCCGTCGGGCACGGCCGAAGGTGACGCCGACCGCGCTCGACGCAGCCTGTCATTTGGGAAGTTGCTGCTCGTCACGCCGTTGCCGAACCACGCAGCCAGTTCACTCGAGACGCACGATGATGCGGTCGCGGCAGGCACAGCCACGGCCCTGCCGGACGGCAGCGCCGTGTTGCCCTATCGGGTCAGCTTCATTTTCACACAGGCAACGGACCTCGCGCAGCGCCTGACGCAGGCGTCGGACAGCTACGCGCTCACGCCGTTCGAACGCCTGACGCTGGGCGCCGTCGAGATCGCGGAGGACGACGGTGCCTAGCCTTCCCGCGCTCGTCGAGCGTCTGCCATCGCTCTATCGACCGGAGCTGCCGGACGCGCCGGGCGGGATTGCCGAACCGCTCGTGCTGACCTTTCTGCGCGGCGTGGCCGCGGAGCTCGACGCCGTACGCGACGATGCCAGCAGCGTCCTGCCCGCACACTGGGTCCGGCAGTCCCAGCGCGCGGCCGTCGATCGCTGGTTCACACTGCGCCGCGAGCGCGCGAACCTGCCTGTCCTGGCGCCGACCGATCGCCTCGATTTCGTCGACGCCCGCGGCTTCCTGCTCGGCCTCGTCGATGCGAACACGCCCCTGACGCGTTACCTGCGGGAGCAGTTGCCCGCGCCGGTCGCGGCCGCGCTCGATGCGTGGAACGGCCGCCCGCCCTTGACCGCTACGCTGCAGCGGGGCGTGCTCACGGTCATCAACCGTCTCGTGCGCGGACCGTCCCTATACGAGGCGGAGCGGTTTCAGGGTATCGCACTGGATCCGGCCACGATCACACGCGCCGAATCGGAGTTGCCGGGCCTCGAACGCATCGCGCTCAACGTGCAGTTGCTGCTGGAGGCGTTTCCGAGTGGACTGCGACGGGCGTCGCTCGATCTCGCCTGGGTCCGGGAGCTGGGCCGGCTCGGCGCCATCGTACCGCTCACGCCGTGGCGCGAGCCGCCGGCCCTGCGCGAGACGGTCGAGGCGTTCCGCATCCGCACGGCGCGTATGGTCGCCTTGTACCGCGGCGGGCTCGGCACCGTGCAGGCGTTGCGCACCATCGTCGAGGCGACACTGCCCATCGATGCCACGCAGTCCGCTGTGCTGCGCGATCGCCCGTTCACGGTCGAGGAGTTCGCGCCGCTCGGTCGCACGATCTTGTCCGCACCCACGAATGGGCCGCCTGCGGGTCTGGTCGGGCCACTCATGCGCTGGACGGTGAGGAACCCCGGTCCCGAGCCTGTCGCGCCGACCCTGTACATCACCGGTCTGACACCGGCTGCCGAAACGGCCGCGACAGTCGATCCGATGGTTGAGCGGATCGACGACACACCGGTCGCCATCGGCTTCGCGGGCACGGTCGATCCCGACACCACGCTGCGGCTGCGCCCCGCATACATCACGTGGACGCTCGGCGAAGCCGGGCTGCTGCGAGCCGACCACGACCCGGACGCCGAGACGCCGGCGGACCCGACAACGCCCGGTGAGGCCGCGGCGGTGCCCGGCGCGCCACCCGACATTGTCGCGTTGCTACGCTCGTCGGATGGCGCGCTCTGGGTTGCGGCGGAGGATGGCGCACGGCTGTCTCGCTTCGACGGCACGACGTGGACCGATCGCGCGACCGGGCTCGATCCGATTCGCTGCTTCGCCGAACGAGCCGGCGACCTGCTCATCGGCACGGCCGACGGTCTGTTGATCGCGCCGCTGTTCCCCGACGAAGGCGATGCCGGCGCGCCGACCGCCAGCGCGGATTTCACGGGTGTCGCGATCCGCACGCTCGTTGCCGAGGGCAGCGGGCTGCTCGTCGGGACCGATACCGGCGCACTCCACTGGAACGGGACCGACACGCCCACGTCGATCGCGCTCGGCGGCGGCGCGGGCGTGACGACTCCCGTACACGCGATCCACATCGATGTCGGTGGCGCCCGACACTTCGGCACCGACCTCGGCGTCTTCGAACACCAGCCCGCGCGCGATGCATGGTACTGGTACGCCGGCGACGCCTTCACGGAACAGTCCCCCGAGTGGAGAGCCTTCGCGAGCGGCCCGGAGGGCACGCCCTCCGACGCCCGTGTCTTCCTGCCCGCGGTCCTCGACGTCCGCCGTGGACCGGACGCCGCGCTCTGGTTCGCGACGTCACAAGGCATCGCACGCTACATCGCGCGCGCCGTGAACGGCGGAACCTACACGACGCTGCTCGAGGCGTTTCCGGACCTGTGCGAAGGGCCCGTGACGCGCATCGACGTCGACCCTCGCGGCGGCGTGCGCTTCTGCACCGAGCGCGGCCTGTTGCGCCACGACGGACGCGACTGGTGGCAGCGCAGGGGCGCGGACTGGGTCCACCTCGGCCGGGGTGACCTGCTCACCGGGATCGTGCCGCAGCCACGCGGCGGCTGGCGGTTCCAACGATCGTCCGGCCAGTGGCAGCGCTTCGCGGGCGGCGCCGGCTGGGTCACACCCGCGCTCGAGCTGCGTACCACGGATGAGCCGGCCGTGACGCACGTGCAGACGACGGATCACGTCAGCGCCGACGTCGGCAGCTTTGACGGCCACACGTTCACCGCGACGTCGGCCATCCCCAGCGGCGACCTCTTCGTCCATGTGAAACCGACGCCCACGCGGATCGTGCGCGGCGGTCTTCCCTTCCTGCCCGGACTGCCGAGCGGCACTTCGCACTGGCGCTACCTGTCGCGGGAGCCGGACGACCTGGTCGAACCTGCGGCTGAAACGAGACCCGCATGGAGCGTCGAGGGACGCCTGTTCCCGCCGCCGCCCGCGCTCGATGCGCCTTACGCCGGACGGTACGACATCGAGACGCCGCCGGACGGCCGCTTCGACCAGGCCGTTTACACGTACGATCCCGCGGCGCGGCTGCACTTCGGCTTCGAGCCGCGACAGGCCTGCAGCGTACTCGTGCGGCTGTGCCGCCGGCCCGGCGATGCGCCGCTCGATCCCGCTGTGCTCGATCGCGTGTGGGAAGGAATGCAGCTGGTCCGGCCGGCCGGTATCCGCACGCGACTCTTTACGGATAAGACCCTTGTCAGAGGGAGTTGACCATGCCATTGCCCGCAACACTCGGCACGAAAGCGCCCGGACAGCTCATCAAGTCCGACGATTGGAACGCGCTCGTCGCCGGCGTGAACGCGATCGAGAGCGCGCTCGACGCCCGCATCACGACGCTCCAAGGTGATGTCGCGGCACTCGATACCCGGCTCGGCACGGCGGAGACCGACATCGTCGCGCTGCGCGGCGATGTCGACGAGATCGTGGCCTCGACCTTCCGCATCACGCTGGAAACCGCCCGCCTCAATTTCGCGATGGGGGAGACGGCCATCATCACGGCCACGGTCAGGGATCTGCGTGGCGCCATACCCGCGCCCGTCAACGGCGAACGGCCCTGGGTCGATTTCGTCACAACCTGGGGTCACCTCAGGCCGGAGTCGGGCTTCACCGCGCGAGCGGGAGCGGCCGAACGCACGATCTCCGTACAGACGGACGCGAGCGGAGTGGCGCGCGTGCGTATCGCGGCCGAGATCGTCGAAGACATGAGCGACGAGACGGAGGCCGAGATGACGGCCGTCCTCGATCGGCGCGTGGGCCCACAGAACCGGGCCGTCCGAGAACTCGTGCTGGAGGCACAGACGCCTGCGGATGACACCGTGTTCCCGGTCTATCAGTCCGTTACCTCCAGCTACGACAGCAGTGCCGGCGCCGTGCGTGGCTACCTCGACAGCTACTACTTCAACCGGGGTCACACGATCGCCGGCAAGATCGCCACGGCGATCGCGAACCAGCGCCGGGAACGCTGGCGCGATCATCGCGTCACCGTGCTCGCGTTCGGCAAGGCGGACGCCGATCCGCGCACGCCGGACCCGAGTCGCGGCTCGAATGCCATCCAGATCACGTTCCGCGACTGGGTCGGGCCGTGGATCGTGCTCGGCTACATGCCGACGCATACGGCACTGATCCCCGGGATCGCGAGCACGCTGCGAGGCTCGATTACGACGACGTACGCGGGCTCCGTCGGCCTGTTCGGCGCCGCCATCCAGGAGCGCGTCCAGGGCCTCGGCCTGATCGGCAAGACCCGACAGTACGAAGCGATCCAGGCAGCACTCGAAGAGCTGGCTCCGACTCAGCCGCCGGCGTTCTTGCCGCAGCTGCGGGAATCGATCCGATCCGCCGTGCTGCTGCAGCACTCGTTCCAGCAGTCGCAGGCCGCGAGCGTCGGCGGGGGCGAAGGCGAGGTCGCGTTCCGTGCACTCACGGACACGGGCGTGCGCGCGGACTCCGCCGTCGCCGACGTGCAGGCCGCCGTCGGACGCGTCGAATCGGATCTGGCGAGCGCGCGGCAATCGACGAACCTGGAGTTTTCCAGTGTACGGCAGAGCGTGAACGCCCTGGGCGGACGGCTCGACGCGACACTCGCGGAAGGCGGACAGCTCCAGACGATCCGCTCGAACCTGACGCTCGTGACCGACCAGATCCAGGCGCTGCGTTCGCTCGGTGATCCGAGCGCCGTGACCGAGCGCCTCAACCTGATCACGTCGCTCGACAATCGGCTGGCTCGCCTGGAACGCGGTTGAACCGGAGGACGCCATGAGCAGCAGACCGTACCTCGAACCCGGCGACGTCTCGCCCGAGAACGCGGCGCGCGTACTCGCGTTCCTCAATGCTGCACGATCGGCGCCGGAGATCGCGGCCGCCGTGGAGATCGCGGGGGAGCTCGACGTCGGTGTGCGACTGGCCGAGCGGATCCTGCGGCGACGCGATGAGCTGGGCGGCTTCACGGATCTCGCGCAGGTGCGCGCCGTCCCGCTCATCGGACCGGAGCGCTTTACCGAGATCGTCACGACCCTCAGCTCGCAGCGCGTGCCCGGCCGCCCGCGCACACCGTTCGAGCAACTCGCGGACGAAGTCGCCGACCTGCGCGACCGGGTCGACCGCGCTGGCGCCGGCCTGCCTCGCCGGCGACTCGTGCTGCGTACGGTGGAGCCGGCCGCGTTCCTCGGCCAGCCGCTC
>JBFJPA010000091.1:0-11614 GCA_041617355.1 Longimicrobiales bacterium | reverse complement strand
GAGCGTCGACTTGCCGTGATACTTCGGCGCCAGGAACGCAATCGCACGACCCTCCAGCGCCACCGCGCTGCCATGCAGGACGAGCCGCCCGCCGCAATGCAGCGCGAGCGCCATGACCCGGCCCAGCAAATCGATGCGGAGCGCCTCCTCGAAACGCGCCTGCGGTAGCGGAGTCGTGGCGGGCGGGTGCCACAGCAGATGCGCACCGTCCGACGAAACGAACCAGTCGCCCGTATCGCCGTATCGCAGCAGGTATCCTGTCGGCTGCGCGTACAGGTGCACTTCGCTCTGGTCGCGCACTGGATCGGTGCCGAGGAACGCGCCCGGATCGGCATCGACCAGAGGTGCATCCACGACGCGGACCGTCCAGTCCGGTTCGCCCGGAACGGAGGCGGCCGCCAGCTCGGGCAGCGCGACATCTGAGCGCAATCGACCGCCGAAAACTTCGTAATCCATCATCGATACATCAGGGGGGGCCTTGCGACCCCCCCCCGTTCGGCTCTCAGGAACCCGTTGCCCCGCCGCCGCCGGAGCACAGATGCGGCGCCGGACACGGATCGGGTCCATCGAGTCGGCCCACGAAGAAGCCGTCGCCGTCGGGACCTGTCCCGAACCGGGTCAGTTCCCTCAGCGTGCCGAACGTCTGGAGCCTGGGTTTCTCGTACATGCTTCGATGTCTCCCCCTCTTCAGGAAGTGACGGGCGGTGTCCGCCCGGTGTGGCTGGGGTCGAACGGGCCGTCATTCGACCGCGAGCGTAATTACTCGCGCAGCCACGAAGCCATCAGCGGCGTTCGCCGCCAATGTACCATCGAGCCGGATCGGCCGGGGAGCCCCTCGTCTCCGGTTTCATGAAGCGACGGGCGCCGTGCCCGTCCAGGCGTGGCCGTCGTCAGCCACCGTGCCGCGAGCGCGCGCGTGCTCGCGCGACCGAAGCCACAACTCGACTTGCAGCGTGTGGAACAGGTTGACACGCCGGAACTCGCCGCCCTGGGTGAGGAACCGACTGACCTCCTGGTCCAGGACCTTCGAATCGATGACGCCCAGGCGTTCCAGCTCGAGCGGCGCGCGGAACAGCGTGTCGAAGAGGCCGGGATATGCGCGCTGCATGTTGGTTCGCGAGAGGCCGACGGTCGTGCCCGTTCGATGCGACCGAGGACCGAGGAACGAAGTCGGGAGCAGGTCGCGCATCGCCGCGCGCAACAGGAGCTTCGCATCGCCCCGGTGGCTGCGCTCGCGGATCGGGCGCGTCAGCGCGAAGTCGATGATGCGCCGGTCGAGCAGCGGCCCGCGCAACTCGACGCCGGCGCGCAGCGCGGACGATCCGAGGAACGCGTTGCCCCAGCCAGCCGCCGGCAACGTGAGAAACCACTCGATCTCGCCCGCAGCAAAGCCGTTCGGCCGCAGCTTGGGCAGATAGGCCCGTTCCCGTTCGACCAGGCCGGTCTCGTTGAGGAACGTTCCCCGGATCCACTGCGGGACCGGCAGCTCGGCGTAGTTCGTGCCGGGCCCTGCCGCGCCTTCGCCGCGGACGCACGAAACGAGGTAACGGCGCCCGTGCGTGCGCCGGCTCCACAACTCGCCGGCGAGTGTCCACCATTTACGCTGGCGATACAGATCGTGTAGGTGGATATCGGAGACGCGGAACAGCTGATCGCCGCCGTTTCCGTCTAGAGCGATGTGCGCGCCGGCGGCACGCGTGCCGACCGCGAGCGCCTCACCCCACCGGTCGTACAGGTGACCTGCCGCCTCGCCGCGCCCAGCCGCGAGCGTGTCAATCTCGGCGAAGAGGTCGATGTCGTCGCTGCGGATCCACTGCACGTCCGCCCGCCAGTGCGAGGCGACCTGCCGGATCAGCGGATCTTCGTGACCCGGGTCGTTCGCCGGATAACTGATACTCACGGGCGTGAGCGCGGCGGTCGATCCGTCGCGGCGCAGCGCTTCCCGGCCGGCGGCGAACACCGCGGTCGAGTCCCAGCCTCCGCTCATCCAGACGGTCGCCGCCGGGGCCGCGCGAATCCGCTCGCGGGTGGCGGCGATCAACAGGTCACGCAGCTCCTCGGCTGCTTCTTCGAATGGTCTCGGACGTCCGGTCGGCGCCGTCGGCGTCCAGAACGCACGTTCGGTCAGTACCCGGTCTCCCGACCAGCACAGTTGCCGTGCCGGACAGACCGTGCGAATCCCCGCGTAAGGCGTCGCATCGCCGAGCGAATAGTGCAGCCCCGCGGCGGCCGCCCCGATCGAGGTGAGGTCGAGTGCAGCGTCGAGGTCCGGATAGGCGAGAACCGCCTGCAGCGTCGACGCGACGATCAGCGTGTCGGCGACGACGGCTCGATACAGTGGGCGTCGGCCGACCGGGTCGCGTATGACCTGCGCGCCGCGTCGCGGATCCCAGATTGCTGCGGTGTAGTCTCCCTCGAGGTAATCCGTGAACCCATCGCCCCACGCCAGGTAGGCGGCGAGCACGAGGTCCGCCGGCGAATCACCTCCCGGCCGGACTCCGGCCGCGGCGAGACGCTCGAGCAGGTCCCGACGGTAATAGACGGCGGCGTCGGCGACCGCGTACACACCGTCCTGCGCGGCAACGCGGGCCGGTCCGGCCAGCGCCTGCGACTGCTCCCACGCGAAGCGCCCGACCGCCAGCAGTGCACCCGGCGCCCGGACCAGGGCTACGCGTTCCGTCCCGCGTGCGGACAGTCCCGCGATCATCTGCCGGACCGTCTCCTCCGGCAGCGACGCGCCCGGTCCGAAGACCCCGAGGATGCCGCTCATCGCGCCCGCATCCGGGCATCGGCGAGCGGCTCGAAGCTGCGTACGTGCGGCAGCCGATCGCCCAGCACCAATCCACCCGTCTCGACCCAGGCATGCGCGTCGAACCGGTCTCCGACGATGCGGACCCCGACCCGGATGCGGCCTGGGTCCAACCCCGACTTCCCGAGCATCCGCTGAATCGCCAAGGCGCGAACCAGGCACGTCGCGCGCACCGGTCCGTTATCCGCGGCCCGCGAAACGGCCCGTTCGATCGCTCGCGCGCGCGTCTCATCGACCGTGGCCCCCGGCCGTTCGGACCGCGTCGTGCCGTCCCATGCCAGTAGGTCGCCCGCCGGCCGCGACCGGACCATCCAGCGCGCCGCGATCAGGGCCGCCTGCGCTCGAACCAGCGCCAGCAACTCGGCCCGCGGCAGCGAGAAGATCCGGCCGACACGCCGCAGCCGCATCACGAACCGTCCGTCAGCTGATATGCCGCAAGTCCTTGCTGGACAAGCTGTCCAAGCAATTCCAGCACGTCCTCTCGCAACGCCTCGATCGGGACGTCCGGGTATCGCTCGAGAAGCCGCTCGCACACCTCGTCCACACTCCGGCAGACCGGGTGGAGCAACTGCCAGATCTCCAGCCCCACCGGATTCAGGCCGAAGTAGATCTCTTGCTGCGTGTGAAGGAGCACCGCACCCGTCGAGACGGGCCGGCACAGGACGGCAGGATCGGGGGCGGGCAGCTCACAGGTGCTCGGTCTGTCCATGAGGTTCCGCATCGTTTCGTTACGCTCCAAGCACACGAGGTCGGGACATACAAAGTCCCGGAACGGGGTACGGGCAATCCTCATTCCCGTCCGAACCGATTACAGGACCATAAGTTAGACGCGATCGACCGGGGCCGGCTGTAACACCGGGGCCACAGCCGTGGCGGGCATTCGCGGACGGTCCTACCAGCCTAGAGTTCGCACGGACAGGGCCACGGCGAGGCCGAGATAGGTGCCCACGGCGTAGCCGAGCAGGCCCACGATGATGCCGGGCAGGACGAGCCCCTTCCAATCACGAGAAATCGCGACGGCAAGGGCCGAGGAGGGACCGCCGACGGCGGCCTGGGAGGCGACGGAGAGGGAGGCGAGGTCGAGGCGCGCGGCACGGCCGAGACCATAGACGATCAGTCCATGGATGCCGACGACGGTGAGCGTAAAGAAGAAGACCTCGATGCCGACGGCGAGGATATCGGCGATCCGGGAGAAGATGCCGATCACGACGAAGAACGCGGTGAGCGCCAGGCTGCCGAGCTGGAGTGCGCCGGGCGAGCGGCGAAGCGGAGTGGCGTTGCCGACGATCAGCGCGAGGCTGGTCAGCCAGACTACGGACGGCACGCCGGGTGTGCGGTCACCGAGAGCGCCGGCGGCCACGACGAGGGCCGCTCCGACGGCGATCAGGATGCCAATGCGAAGGGCGGACAGGCCGACCTCCGCGAACAGCGGGTGATGGGCGTGCGGATGGGCGTCGGGACCGGCGCCGTCGGCGTCTCCGGAGACACTCGGGGGCGGCGCCGGAAAGAAACGGCGCAGCCAGAGGGGCAGCAGAAGCGTCGCGCCGAGCCAGAGTCCGGTGGTCAGGTTGTCGGCGGCCGTCGCGGCGGCGAAGAGCGTCCCATCGAGGTTCAGCGCACGCCCGACCGAAACGAAGTTCAGCGATCCGCCCGTGTAGGTGCCCGTGAGCGTACCGGCAAGCGCTGCATTTTGGTTGGTGAAGACGCCGGCGAAGAGGGCGGCGCCCGCGAAGGCACCGACGACCGTTCCGGCACACGCGAGCGCAAACGCGCTGAGCATGCGCGGGCCCGCGCGCTTCACATCGGACAGGTCGACGGCCAGGAGCAGCCAGGCGATGGCGAGGAACGTGACGGGACCCGTCACGGCGTCGTAGACCGGTGAGCCGGCTGGCACGAGTCCGAGGTTGGAAAGGGTCGCCCCGAGCACGATGGCGATGAGCGCGGCGCCGATCTTGGAGAGCGGGGCGAAGCGGTAGTCGAGCCAGAGCGAAAGCGCCGTGATGCCCGCAACGAGGCCGGCCAACGTCAGCGGTTCCTGTATCATCGATTGGTCGTCGGGGTGGCGGCACCGCGCGGAACGACTGTGCGCGAGCCGGTTCGCGTCTTCCGGACCGGGCGAAAACTACGCGGCCGGACAGATCCGCGCAGGCGGAACCCGGACGAACCGCTTGCCTGTCTCCCCCGAGGATAGGAAACTGCACGCAGTCTCCAAACACCTTATCCGGTGCAAGGTAGAATCCCATGGCGAAGCGAGGATGGTCAGGATTCATGCGGGCGCGCAGCATCGCGAAGGCCGCCGTCGCACTGACGCTGCTGAGCGGCGCCCCGCTGACGGCGCAGGAGACGTACTGGCCGGGCAAAGGTGAGGCCTGGGAACGCCGCCGCCCGGAGCAGGTGGGCATGAACGCGACGAAGCTGCAGGACGCCGTTCGCTTCGCGCAGGAGAACGAAAACCCGGCGCCGCGCGACCTGGAGGAAGCGCACTACCAGAGCTTCGGGCGGGAGCCGTTCGGCGAGGCGGTCGGACCGTTCAAGCCGCGCGGCCCGCAGAGCGGCGTCATCGTGCGTCAGGGCTACATCGTCGCCGAATGGGGCGAGCCTGATCGCGTGGACATGACTTTCAGTGTTACGAAGAGCTTCGTCTCATCGACGGTTGGACTGGCGTGGGACCGGGGCATGATTCCGAACCTGAACGCACCGGTCTGGCGCGACATGGCGCCCGTGATCCCGGCCGCTCCGCCGAGCCTGCGCGTGGAAGGCGGACGCAACGCCTGGGGATCGAGCGCGCCGCTCGCCCTCTGGGAGACAGAACACAATCGGTCGATCACCTGGGACCACCTGCTGCGACAGACGAGCGACTGGGAAGGCACGCTCTGGGGCAAACCGGAATGGGCCGACCGACCCGACCGCGATCCGGCGACCTGGATGACGAGGGATCGCAAGCCGGCCGGCTCCGCCTACGAATACAACGACACGCGCGTCAACCTGCTCGCGCTCGCGGCATTGAACGTCTGGCGCCGGCCGCTGCCCGAAGTCCTGCGTGAGCTGGTCATGGACCCGATCGGCGCATCGCCGACGTGGCGCTGGCTCGGCTACGACAACTCGTGGATCGTTCTCGACGGCCAGGTCATCCAGTCGGTCAGCGGAGGTGGGCACTGGGGCGGCGGCATGTTCATCAATGCGTACGACCAGGCCCGTTTCGGATTGCTCACGTTGCGCAACGGGCGCTGGCGCGATGAGCAGATCCTGTCGGAAGAATGGATCCGCATGGCCCGCACGCCCACGACCGCGCAGACCGATTACGGATTCATGAACTACTTCCTCAACACCGGTCGTCGCCGTTTGCCGAGCGCGCCGGAAACCGCGTTCTTCCACCTCGGCAACGGCACGAACATGGTTTACTGTGATCCGGTCAACGACCTTGTCATTGTCGCGCGCTGGATCCGCAACGACCAGCTCGACGGTCTCGTCCAGCGCGTGCTGGCGGCGTTGGAGACGCGCGCCGACGGCGGTCGCTAGCTAGCCGAACGTTTGCCGCGGACATCACGGCCGCGCCGCGGCTAACACCGGAGTCGCGATGGACCTGCGCACGAAGCTCGTGTTCTCCCTGGTCGTTGTGTCGCTCGCGAGCATGCTCGCGCTGGCGGCGTTGAGCTATCCGCAGACCCGCGTCTTGCTCCGGGACAGTGCACGGCAGACACTCGAGGGCATTGTCGAAAGCAAATCCAGCGACCTGGACAATCTCGTCGACGCCTGGCGCGACCGCGTAGGCCTGATCACGAGTCGGACCCAACTCCGCTTCAGCCTCGATGCCTACAATCGAAACAAGCGGCAGGCCGATCGCGCACTGATTCAGCGCATTGTGGCGGATGCCGTGCAGTCCGGCCGGCCGACGCTGCTGGGCGTGACCATCCGCGGCGTGGACGGCGAGGTCGTCGCGATGGTCGGCGAGGCCGGACCGCCGGCCAACACGGAGGCGTCCCTGCCGCTCGACGGTGAGGGGATCCGTTTCGACGGCGTGAGCGCACTCGGACCGGACGGCCTGCGCGTGTCGTTTCGGGCTCCGCTCACGATCGATGATCGCCAGATCGGCGCGGCCCTCGTCGTCATGGACGCCATCGAGCTCATCGAGCTCGTACAGGACACGACGAGCCTGGGCGCGACGGGCGAAGTCCTGATCGCGCGGCGAGACGGCGATTCCGTGCAGATCATCACACCGCTACGGCACGTGACGGAATCCCCGCGAAAGACGCGAATTCCGCTGACGGCCACGCGCAACCCGATCGTGCGCGCCGTGCTGGGCGAAGGTGGCAGCACGGACGGACGCGGCATCGACGATCGCGGCGAAACGGTCTGGACCGCGACGCGCTTCCTGCCCGACGTCGCCTGGGGTCTGGCCGTCAAAATCGATGCGGACGAGCAGGAGCAACCGATTCGCGCGCTGCGCAACTCCACGATCCGCCTGGCCCTCGCCTTATCGGCGTTCGCCGTTCTGGTCGGCACATTGCTCGGCCTGCACATCGCGCGGCCCATCCACGAGCTCGCGGATGTCGCCAACCGGATCCGCGGCGGCGAACTGAGCGCGCGGGCGAAGGTCGACTCGAACGACGAGATCGGACAGTTGGCCCGGACGTTCAACCTCATGGCCGACGAAGTCTTGCGCGAGCGGCAGAGCCCGCAGCCGGCGCGCACGTCCGACGAAACGGACTAGGCCAGCACTCAATGGCGCTCATCGAGCTGGTCGGCGGGCTGCTCTGGCTCCTCATCGGCGGAGACCTGCTCGTGCGCGGCTCCGTCGCGCTCGCCAAGCGCGCGCGCGTCTCGCCCATGCTGGTCGGCCTGACGGTCGTCGCGCTGGGTACGTCCGCGCCGGAGTTGGTCGTTTCCATCCGCGCCGTGCTGACCGGGCACGCCGAGCTCGCGCTCGGCAACGCCGTGGGCAGCAACATTGCGAACGTGCTCGTCGTCGTGGGCGTGCCTGCGATCATCGCGCCGATTGTCTGCGATCAGATGAGGATCCGGCGCGATACGCTGATCATGCTGGGGACGAGCGTGTTGTTCGTGTTACTCTGCGTCACGGGACCGCTGGGCCGGTCCAATGGCGGCGTCCTGCTCGCTGGCCTCGCCCTGTTCTTCGTCAACGGCATGCGGGAAGCGCGAGCCGGCCAGCTCCGCGTCCCGGAGCCCGGCGAACTGGAGCGCGTGCTCGGTCTCCCTGTCAAACGTCGCACCATCGCGTTTTTCATCGTCGCCGGAATCTTCACGCTGCCGCTCGGCGCCGACTTGTTGATCACCGGCGCCATTCAGATCTCGGCCCGCCTCGGCGTGTCGGAAGCCGTCATCGGGCTCAGCGTGATCGCGCTGGGAACCTCGCTGCCCGAGCTGGCCACGACCCTCGTCGCGGCGTTCCAGCGTCACGCCGATGTCGCGATTGGAAACGTGCTGGGAAGCAACATCATGAACCTGCTGGCGATCATGGGAGCGGCCGCCCTGCTGAGTCCGACGCCGATTCCCGTGCCCGCCGCGTTCCTGCGCCTCGATCTGCCCGTCATGCTCGCTGCGGCCGTGCTGCTCGCGACCTTCACGTTGCGGCGCGCGTCCATCGGGCGAACGCCCGGCATCCTCCTCATCGTGGCGTACGCCGTCTACCTCTTCGTGTTGTTCGAACCGCGCTGAGCCGCGCGGCTCAGAAGCTCAGCACCAGTGCGACCGTGAAGACAGAATCGAATTCATCGAGCGGCGCCGTGACGTTGCCGGCCGGGTCGCCGGCCGGGTTCCGCAACGGGATGGACGCGAGCGATGGCTGGTTGTCGAAGAGGACCTGAAGGCTCGTCTTGAGGGCGACGTTGCCGCTCACGGTGACGGCGAGCGAGCCAGTCCAGTCGGCGCGCAGGTCGTCCGTCTCGCTCAGGCTTTCGTCTACGGTCAGACTGGTCGCCAGCTTTGCGCTCTCCGAAATGGGACGCGCGGCCTCGGCCGAGAGGCGCAGACCGGCGAAGGAGTCGCTCCGACTCGGATCGTCCACGACATCATCCTGGACCGTGTAGGTGAGGCCGTAATCGGTCTTGAAGACAGTACCCTCCCGATCGATCCAGCGGTTGCCGGCGCCGGCCACGAACGCGTAGCGGTTCTGGATCCCGGCGAACGTATTGCGGGTCCAGCCGGCGCCGCCGAACAGGAAGGTGCGTGCGCCGAGCTCGCGATCGTAGCGGCCGCGCAGCAAGTAGGACTCGGCCGTGACGGCGCTGGATTCCGTCACGGCGACAACGAAGTCCGTGCCGGTGCCGCGGGCGGAGCGCGTTCGCGTCGTCGACTCGGTCCGCAGCGCGCCGGCCTCGAGCCGGACGGACGACCGTTGCCACGTGCGGCGCAGATCGTTTTTCAGACCGAACGTGCTCGCCGGCGAGTTTCCGGCCGTCCAGACCGCGGTCAATTCTGTCGAATTCGTCCAGCCGATCGCAGGTGCGTCCTGTGCCTCGACGCCGAACGCCGGAACCACGGCGCACACGATGCCTGCCAGCCAACCAGCCCGTCCCTTCATCCTCCACTCCTTCGTCGATCGGAAAAATGATTGAGCGTGCACGATCACTGGTGCACGACACTCTCCAGATAGGTGTTGTTGGAAACGGCCGTGAGTTTGCCTTCGTGCTCGATGAGCGTCTGCGTCGGCGTGATCGAGCGGAGCACGCCACGGTGGCCGAGCACTTCGATCTCCTCGCCGATGCGCAGGCTCTTCCGCGCGTAGTATCCGGCGAGCATGGTGCGCGTAATGTCCCGCGACCCGAGGCCGAGCGAGAGGCCGAAGGCCAGGGCCAGGCCGGCCAGCACGGCGGCGGAGACGAGGCGGACCATGTCCGTATCGATACGAAGCTGGCTGAGCGCGACGATGCCGAGCACGAAGATGAGAACCGCGGATACGACGCGGCCGAGCGAGCCGGCGAACTCGATGCCCGAGCTGTCTGCCGCCCGAGTGACCAGCTGGCCGGCCCATTGTGCCGCGGCACTGCCCAGCACGAGGATGAGCAACGCCGCGAACAGATTCGGCAGGAACGCCATGATGGCGCCGATCCCGGCCGCGATCGTCGCCATGCCCAGCGCATCCGCAGCGGCCTGCGCGAAGATCACGAGCAGCAGGAAGTAGACGATGCGGGGCACGACCCGATTGATCGATTCGCGAATGCCGATCCGTTGCAGGGTCTGATCGAGACCGGCCTTCGCGAGGAGGGCGTCGAAGCGCATGCGAGTCAACAGCGCGCGCATGATCCGTTCGATCAGTTTGGCCACGAGCAGCGCGACGATCAGCAGCAGGATCGCGCCTACGACACGCGGCAGGACGTTGATGAACGTCGCGGTCGTGTTCTGCACCATGTCGGTCCAGATCTGTCTCAGCTCAGGCATCGTCGCGTTCCTCCGGCTCGGGTTTACGTCCCGCGATCAGGGCAAAGGCCATCCGCACGAACTCGAGGAGCAGGGCGCCCGGCGCCTTCCACGTGAGCTCGACCGCGGCCGCCGCCAGCAACCGCCGCTGGATCGAGCGACGGATGGAATCCAGCAGGTCGGGCGCGGGCTCGTGGCGCAGGCGCTGGATCTCCTCGACCGGCTCGTCGCGCGACTCGTCCGCCATCATTCACCCCGCTCGCCGTAGATGTCGCGAAACGCTTCGCGGGCGCGCTTGATGCGCATCTTCGCGGCGGACAGCCCGATGCCGAGCGAATCCGCGATCTCCTGATACGAGTAGCCGTCCAGGTCTCGCATGAGCAGCGGTACGCGTAGCGTGTCACTCAGGGCGTCGAGCGCCTGTGCCGTCCGCTCGCGTTCGTCCAGGACGTGCAGCCGCCGCTCGGAGGCCGGGTCCACTGCGAGCGCCGGTTCGCCGGCCGCCTCGGCATCGGACAGCTCCGTAAAGGACACCTTCTTCCGGTCGCGCAGGAAATTGAGACAGTGATTCACTTTGATGCGGTTCAGCCAGGTCCGGAACCGCGCCCGACCGTCGAATCGGTCGAGTGCGAAATACGCCTTGACGAACACCTCCTGCGTCAGGTCCTTCGCATCCGTATCGGAGCCGGACAAGTAGCGGCAGTTCGCGGCAACGCCGTACTGATGGCGCTCCACGAGCTGCTCGAAGTCGCGCGTGTCATCGCGCGCGGAGTCCCGCGCACGCTCGACGAGGACCTCATCCGGTACCGCACCTTCCGTAGTGTCCATGCTCAACGCTCCAGACACGGGATCGCCGCGGAAAGTCACATCTGATGTGACTTCCAGGCTCGGGTTCGGGTCCATTCAGATGCAGCCGTTTTCGGACGGACGCGATGGCGTCGTTCGGGAAGGCTCGGCACCCGGCAGAGGACCGGGCGGCGCGCACCCTTCAATAAGGAGATAGGAATGCTCAAGGAGTTCCGCGAGTTCGCAATCAAGGGCAACATGCTCGACATGGCGGTCGGCATCGTACTGGGTGCCGCGTTCGGTACCATTGTCGCCTCGCTCGTCAGCGACGTCATCATGCCACCCGTCGGGCTCGCTCTCGGCGGCGTTGACTTCGCCGAGAAGTTCCTGCTCCTGAAGGCGGGCGACCCGGGCGGACCGTACGCGACCCTTGCAGCCGCCCAGGAAGCCGGCGCCGTGACCCTCAACTGGGGCGTCTTCTTCAATGCCGTAATCTCCTTCCTCATCATCGCGTTCGCGGTCTTCATGCTGGTCAAGAGCTTCAACCGCGTGCGCAAGAATATGGAGGCCGAGAAGGCCGCGGCGCCGCCGCCCGCGCCGCCGAAGGAGCAGATCCTGCTCACGGAAATCCGCGATCTGTTG
>JBFJPA010000090.1:0-11650 GCA_041617355.1 Longimicrobiales bacterium | reverse complement strand
GCGGCCGATGGCCGGCCGATGCCTGGTATCTGTTCGAAATCGTGCGCATCGGCGTGCGGGGCCGCTGGGAGCGCCGCCGGGATGTGACATCGCCGCGAAGAGCGGGAGGGTTCATGCGAAGCGAGTTGCGCCAGGCTGCGCGGTTTCTGGGCCGGCGGCCCGCGTTTTCCGGGGCCATCGTGCTGACGGTCGCGCTGGCGATCGCCGCGACGACCCTCGCGTTCGCCGTGGTGGATGGCGTCCTGCTCGAGCCGCTTCCCTACGCGACGCCGGAACGCCTTGTGGTGGTTTGGGAGCACAACGTCCCGCGAGCGCGTGAGACGAACGTGGCCTCTCCCGCGAACTTCATGACGTGGCGGGATGAGCTGAGATCCTTTGATCGGCTGGCAGCGCTCGTGGAGGCGAGCACGACCGTTCGGGTCGACGGCGAGCCGGAGCGTGTCGGCATCGTTCAGGCGTCGGCGGCCTTTTTCGAGATCGTGGGTGCGCAGCCGCTGGTCGGTCGGCTCTATGGCGCGGAAGAGGACCGGCCGGGCGGGCCCGAGGTCGTGGTATTGTCCGAGGGTTACTGGCGCCGGCGCTTCGGTGCGGACCCCGCCATTGTCGGCCGCGCGCTCTCGTTCGGGAGTGCGGGTGCGCCCGAGGACGCGGCCGTCGTGCTCGGCGTGTTGCCGGAGCGGTTCAATTACGCACCTCGTGCGACGTTCGGCGGCATCGGCTCGCGTGACGTCTGGACCCCGCCCCAATTCGGCGATGAGGCAAGACAGAGCAGCGGCCGGTTTCTGGAGGTGATCGGCCGGCTCGCGCCGGGCGTGACGGTCGCGAGTGCCCAGCGCGAGGCGTCGGCGCTGGCCACCCGCCTGGCCGAGGTGTTCCCCGACCGGCAGAGCGGCTGGGACGTGAATGTCGTCGGCATGCGTGACGATCTCGTCGGTGATGTTCGCGCGACGATCCTGATCGTGTTCGGCGCGGTCGTCTTCGTGCTGCTCATCGCGTGTGCGAACGTCGCCAACCTCTTGATGACGCGGGCGACGGAACGGCAGCAGGAGATGGCCGTGCGGTCGGCACTCGGCGCGGGGCGCGCCCGGCTCGTGCGTCAGCAGCTGGCGGAGAGTCTGCTGCTCTCGACCATGGGTGCGGCCGTCGGGCTGCCGCTGGCGTGGTGGGGCGTGCGCTGGCTGGTCCGCTCGGCGCCCGACCTGCCGCGACTCGATGCCGTCGGCCTCGATGCGACGGTCATCGGCTTCGCCCTGTTCGCCACACTCACGACGGCGCTGTTGTTCGGACTCGCGCCCGCGCTGCACCTCGCCGGCGCCGACGTCGCGGGCTGGCTCAAGGAACGTGCGACCGCGGGCCGCAGGAGCGCGCAGCGCATCCGCGGCGCACTCGTCGTCGCACAGGTCGCACTCTCTCTCGTTCTGCTCATCGGCGCCGGCCTGCTCGTGCGCAGCCTGATCAACCGGATGGATGTCGGCGTGGGCTTCGACACGGAGCGTTTGCTCACGGCCGAGCTCAATCTGCCGAGTTCCGCCTATCCGGGTGCGGACCGCAAGTCACTGTTCTACGAACAGCTCGTCGAGCGGGTGCAGGCGATACCCGGTGTGCAGGCGGCGAGCGCCATCATCTTCGCGCCACTGGCCGGGCCCGGTTCGGGCACCAGCATCTGGGCCATGGACCGGCCCGTGCCGGAAGCCGGCCAGCTTCCGGTCGCGGACATTCGCTGGATCCACCACGATTACCACGCCACCATGGGCATCCGCGTCCTCGAAGGCCGCACGTTCGAGGAGGCCGATCGCGCCGATGCACCCCTCGCCGTTGTCATCAGCGAGGCCGGCGCGAAGGAGCTGTGGCCGAACGAGAGTGCTCTCGGCAAGCGCATCGCCATGCCGTGGGGTGATACCCTTCGCGCCCAGGTCGTTGGTGTCGTTGCCGACGTTCGGCACAACGGGCCGGACACCGAGGTCCGTGCGATGCTCTACTTCGACCACCGCCAGCACCGTCCGTTCAACCAGATGACGCTCGTCGTGCGCACGAGGGGCGAGGCCGGCGATGTCGTGCCTGCCCTGCGCACGCTGCTGCGTGACCTGGACCCGGCGCTGCCGCTCTACAACGTGCGGTCGATGGAGTCGCTGTTCGCGAACGCGCTCGCTCGCTCGCGGTTCACGACTTCGAGCCTGGGCCTGTTCGCGGCCCTGGCCCTGATCCTCGCGGCCATCGGCATCTACGGCGTGATGGCGTACGCGACGCAGCAGCGGTCGCAGGAGATCGGCATCCGCATGGCGCTTGGCGCCGATCGCGGCAGCGTCGTACGCATGGTCGTGCTTCGCGGCATGGCGTTGGTGGGTGTCGCCCTCGGCATTGGTGCGGTCGGCGCGTTCGGCCTGTCCCGCCTGCTGGGTAGCCTCGTGTTCGGCGTCAGTACGACGGACCCGACCACCTTCATCGCCATGCTCGCCGTGCTCGGTGCGACCGGCTTCGCGGCGTGCTGGCTGCCTGCGCGTCGGGCCAGCGGCATCAGCCCCGCCTCCGCGATTCGCTACGAGTAGGCTTCAGCTGGCCGCTCGCGTGCTGTCGATCACGAGGCAGTGACGCGAGCGGCACTCGATGGTGAGCCGCCAGTGTGTGACGCCACCCTGTGTCGATACGTCGGCATCCAGCTCGTACACACCTCCACGCCGGGCCCGCACATCGCCGAGACGTATCGAGGCGGGGGCCTCACCCGATCCGCCGAGCGTGAAGCCTGCCGCGCTCAGCTGCTCGCGCGCGGCTGCCGGTATGGATCCAGCCGTCGTGTCGATGACGAATACGGCGGGCGACGTATCGCGGCTGAGGAACAGCGCGGCGGACATCCACGCGCGGGGGTCGGGTGCATCGGCACACGCGGGCGCGCCCGCCAGCAGGGCGAGGAGCAGGACGCGGCGCATTCAGCGCCTCGTCGGTGCGAGCGCCTTGCCTTCCCACCGAGGATCGGGCACGCCGACCAGCGTGCCGTCGGCTTCCCACGCGATCGCGTTGATGCGTGCGAAATACGGCGCATCGCCGCGCGTGCGTGCCTCGAATCCGAGTGCGCGCAAGTCGGCGACCGCGGCATCCGGCCACGCCGAGCCGGCTCGCGACTCGACGTCGATGCGGCCGCTCGTCGTGTGCAGGCGGGGAGCGGCCATCGCGTCCGTGAGCGGCAGACGCTCGTCGATGACCCGGGCCAGCACGGCGACGAGCGCGGAGATGATGCGACGGCCGCCCGCGCCGCCGAGCACGAGCACCGGTTTGCCGGCGCGCTCCACGATGAGCGGCGATTGGGATGACATGGGCCGATCGCCCGGTCCGATGTCGCCCAGGTAGCCCATGGTCGCGGCATACGCGAAGCCGAGGCCGCGTGTCGCGACCTTCGAGCCCATAGTCGGTCCGACCGATTGGGTGAGCGCGACAACGCCGCCCGCGCTGTCGGCGACCGAGAGGTGCGTCGTGTGCGCCGGCTCGAGATCGCGCGCGCCGACGGCGGCCGCGTCTTCGCGCGCCTGAAACCGCACACGCTCCGCGAGGACACCCGCACGCTCTTTCGACGTCAGCTCGTTCGGTCCGATGGTATCCGAGGCGATGGCGGCCGCGCGGTCTTCGAAGGCCAGCTCGAGCGCCTGCGCCACGAGCGCCAACCACTCCGCCCGGCCGGCGTGGTCCCCGAGTGGAAACCGTTCCAGGATGTGCAGCGCTTCGATGGTCGTCGCGCCGGACGCCGGCAGGTACGTCCCGACGAGGTCGTGATCACGGTAGCGGCCACGCACGAGAATGGCCGACTCCGCCCGGTATGCGGCCAGATCTTCAACGCGCAGATAACCACCATTGGCCGTCACGTCCCGCGCCATTCGCCGCGCGATCTCGCCCGTGTAGAACGCCGCGGGTCCGCGCTCCGCGATGGCGCTCAGCACGCGGGCGAGGTCGGGCTGCACGATGCGCGTGCCGCCGGCCAGCGGCTGCCCGTCCCGGCGCAGAAAGTGACGACGTGACCCCTCGAATTCGCGCAGCTTCGCCGCGACTGATGCGATGCGCGCAGCCTCTTCGTGCGGCAGCACGAAGCCGTCTCGGGCCAGGCCGATGGCCGGCTCGAGCACGTTCGCCAGACTCCACGTGCCATGCGAAGCGAGGGCCGACGACAGCGCCGCGACCGTGCCGGGAATCGCGATCGTCTGCCAGCCGTACGCGTCGTCGTCATCGAAGGGGAGCAATCCACGCGGGTAGGCGGCCGGCACCTCGGTCGTGCCATCCACGCCATAGTACTCGCCGGCCGGCGTGCGGATGAGCAGCTGCGTGCGGCCGCCGATGCCCGACATGCTCGGTTCCACGACCGCCAGGGCGAACGCGGTGGCCACGGCAGCATCCACGGCGTTGCCGCCTCGCGCCAGCACATCGGCCCCGACCGCCGTCGCGATCTCCGATCCGCTCACGACCATGCCCGCCCGCGAACGTGCGGTTCCAGGAAGAGTCTGTGCGGAGGATTGCGCGGCGAGCGCCAGGCCCGCGCCGCAGGCCAGCACGGTGCGCAGGTAGCGGGTCACAGGCGATCCGCGGAGAACGTGTCGCACGCTGCCATCGAGCCGGAGTCGAAGCCGACGCGGAACCAGCGTGCACGCTGCTCGGACGTGCCGTGGGTGAACGACTCGGGCGCGACGCCGCCGCCGGACCGCCGCTGCAATCGATCATCGCCGATCGCGGCCGCGGCGTTCAACGCCTCTTCGAGATCACCACGCTCCAGCACGTTGCGGGATCGCTGCGCGTGGTGCGCCCACAGACCGGCAAAGCAATCCGCTTGCAGCTCCTGCATCACGGAGAGGCGATTCGCCTCCGCCCGACTGCGACCCTGCCGCAGTTCGCGAACCCGCTGCGAGATGCCGGTTACGGTCTGGACGTGATGGCCGACCTCGTGGGCAATGACGTACGCCTGGGCGAAGTCGCCGGGCGCACCATGGCGATCGCGCAGATCGCGGTAGAACGAAAGGTCGATGTAGACGTTCCGGTCGGCGGGACAATAGAACGGCCCGACCGATGATGTCGCCGAGCCACACCCCGACCGAACCGCGTCCGTGAACAGCACCAGGGTCGGTTCCGGATACTCCTGGCCGCGTTCGGCGAAAAGCGCGTTCCAGGTATCTTCGGTGTCGGCCAGTACGACGGACACGAACTGGGCCTGCTCGTCCTCGGCGGGCGGCGCCGGCGCCGGTCCGCTCTCGATGGCGGGTGCGACGGCCCCGCCGATTTGCAGCAGTGCGGACGGATCCACGCCGAGAAAGAGGCCGATCAAGACCAGGACGATGGCGCCGATGCCGCCGCCGACCAACCCACCGCCTCGCCGGCCTCGCCGGTCCTCGACGTTGCTGCTGCGTCGCCCGCCCTGCCAGCGCAACGCTGCCTCCCCGCTTCAGCCCACGGGCTGCGCGCCTGGCTTCTCGCGCAGCCGTGAGATCGCCCATTCCGCTTCCGGATCGTCATACTCGATGCGTGCGACACCGCCCGGAAACTCGCGCTCCAACCGGCGATACTGGGCCCACAGGTCGTCATCCGGATGACGCCAATCGTGCAGGTAGTAGACGGCGTGGATTCTCGCCTGCAACAACTCTTTCGCACAGTTGAAGCAGGGTCGCAGCGTCGTGTAGATCACGGCGCCCTCCACGGGTATGCCGAAGCGTGCCGCCGTCAGCAGCGCGTTCTGCTCCGCGTGCACGCAGATGCAGACGTCGTAGCCCGAGTGCGACGGATACTTGTCGCGATTCGCGCAACGCTCGCAGCCGCCCTCATCGCAATTCGGCATGTGTTGCGGCGTTCCATTGTAGCCCGTCGTAATGATCCGGTCCTCTTTGACCACGAGTGCGCCCACTCGGTTGCCGATACAGTTGGCGCGGCGACGCACCGCGACAGCAATGCCCATGTAGTACTCGGCGCGCGGCGGACGGTTGGAACTGGTGTCGACGTGCATCGCGAAGCTCACTCGCTCGTGTGTGGATCGGTGCGGCGGGAGATACCGGAGATGACGGCCTGTGGAGGGCCGTGTCAAGCGAGGCTCAATCGCGGCGCGTCGGCGGCGCTAGCGTGCGCACCTCTTCGGCGGTCAGTGCGCGGACGCGGCCGGTCCCGAGCTTTGCCAGCTGGACCGACCCGATCGCCACGCGAATCAGCCGGCGCACCGAAATGCCCAGCGTGTCGAAAAGGCGCCGGATCTGGCGGTTGCGGCCCTCGTCGAGGACCAGCTCGACCCAGGTGCCGCCGTGATCGCGGCGCACGACCCGCGCCGACACCGCGCCCGGAATCTCGCCCCTGCGGTCCGCCGTGCCTTCGGCCATTCGTGCGAGCAGGGCATCATCCACCTCGCCGTCGACGAGCACGTGGTACGTCTTCGCCACGCCGCCGTCCGGATCCGTGATCCGTTGTGCCCAGCGCGTATCGTTGGTGAAGAGCAGCAGACCCTCGCTGTCCAGGTCGAGCCGGCCGACCGGCGAGACGCGCGGCAGGTCGAGGCCTTCGAGGCAGATGTAGACGGTGGGACGGCCCAACTCGTCCGACACAGTCGTGACCAGGCCGCGTGGCTTGTTCAGTGCGAGATAGACACGGCGAGCGCCACGCACGCGTTCGCCGTCCACGGCGATACGGTCGCGAGCCGGATCGACGCGTGATGACACGCTCCGGACGACGCTGCCGTTCACGGTCACACGGCCCGCCCGCACGAGCGTTTCCGCTTCGCTGCGCGAACAGTAGCCGAGCTTTGACAGCGCGCGGGCCAGTGAGACGGCCGGCGCCGTTTCGCGTCGCTGCGGGCGTCGCGGCCGTTTCATCGTCGCACTCCACCCGTGAGCGTCTTGACGCGGAACATCGCGATCCGGCCGTCCGCACCCGGCGGCGAGACCACCAGCAGCATGCCGTGCAGCCGAAGCGTGCCGTCGGCTTTCGTGTACGTGCGCAGGGCGACTACCGCATCCTCGCGCACCGTCGTCTGCTCCCAGCCCTGCTCCTCGGCCTGATTGCCGAAGTGCGCCGCGAGCTGGGCCGGCGGGATGGGCGAGTCGAATGAGGTCTCCATGCGCCACTCGTCTTCACTCGCCGACGTACCGCCGCCCCGTACCATCACGCCGGCGGGGGCGGCAAGCGACGGAAGCGGCACGTCGCGCGATTCCCTGCGCGACACGAGGTCGCACGGCGATGAACGCGAGACCGTCGTCTGGAGCTTGACCTGTGTTTCGCCGGCCGGGCCGTCCTGGAACGCGACCGTCAGGTGCGCATTGTCGCGACAGAACAGCGAGCTCGTCGCAGGTGGACCCGCCGTGAATCCTGCCCCTCGACTCGGCAGGTCCGCCACCCGAAAGCCCGCATCCATCAGTGCGGCCCGCGCGCTTGCTTCAACGGCGTCGCGCGCGCCACGCATGCCATACACAACGGTCGCGGAGGACATGTGCGCGACGCTGCCGATCACGCGCGCGCCGGCCGGGATCGCGCCCGCGACCGGCGATCCAACTGGAATCCGGCCGACCAGCAGCTCGGCCCCGATCGCCGCCGCGATCAGCTCCCGCAGGCTTCCCTGCTCGGTGTCCTGCGCCTGCCCGACGCCGCGACCAGGGAACGTGAGCGCGCCGACAAGGGCGAGCCAGAGGACAAGGCCGGTGCCTTTCCTTCTCACGACACCTCCTCGATGTCGATTTCGACTTCCTCGGTGATGAAAAACGCCGTGCGCAATCCGTAGATGAAGTTCTCTTCGTCGGCCGTCGAGATCTCCCATTCGATGCTCTCGCGCGCAGCGCGCAGCGCGGCAAGATCGTCGAACCAGAGCTCGACCATGCCGTCGTAGTCGGGAGGCCGGATCGCGCTGGCCGCGGGCAGTGCATGGCTCTGCACGATCCGGCGCAGGCCAGGGATGCGCGCTCCGAGCGGACCGTGCACCTCTTTCCAATAACAGGAGAACTCCTCGAAGCTCAGGTCCGGCCGCCTCGTGATGCAGTAGACGAGCTTCACCATGTGACTTCTCCCGTTTCGCGCTCGACGTCGATCTCGATTTGCGAGATGGCGAAGGCCCGGATCAGCAGGCGCTCGCTCCAGGTCGCTCCGGACGGCGAGGTCGCTGTGATCTGGTAGAGTCCGGCGGCGAGTCGGCCGAACTCGAACCAGCCGCCACTGTCGGTTCTTTGCACGAGACCGCCGGGCTCGAGACGGACCTCGATGCCTCCCGCCGGCACGTTGTCGGGCACGTAATGCGCGCGACCGCGCAGCCGGCCCGTAAAATCCTGGTCAACGCTGCGGGACAGCGAATAGCTCCAGAGCAATACGGCGCCGCACGCGTCAGGATCGGCCGTCGGCGATGTGGCCTGGTCGTGAATCTCGAGGGCATCCAGCGAACGCACCTGAACGGCCCGGTCCACGGCTCGGCCCGCCGCCATGTCGTTCGGCTGGCGCAGGCGGCCGCCGTTGATGTAGATGGCGAGAGTGCAGCCCGTCGCGTCCGGGCGGTCTTCCCAGCCCGCAGAGTCGTGCAGCACGAAGGCACGCCCACCGCCCGCACCCGGCCTGACTTCGATCCGGTCGAAGGACTCGAGCAACGCCGTGACGCTGCGCTCGCGACGCTCCTCGATCGCGCGCCGATCCGCGTGCACGACCGCGCCGGCGGCCCTGTGATAGAACCCTTTCGACACGAGCCAGGCCGAGTCGCTGTCGAACCCCTGCGCGTGGGCCTCGGCCGACGCACCGCCGATGGCGAGTGCGATCGCCCAGAGCGCCAAGCCTCGAACCGTGGTCAACGGGACCTCGCTCTCATGACCTCAATCTTGCCGCCGGCCGTGGATCGCGCGAGCGCGCGACACGGCACGATTCGGACTCCGTTCGGGCCGCGTGGGTCGACCCGCCGCTTGACCCGTAACACCACACGGGCTGAACATGTTCACTGACCTTCAGCGTCGAGGATCGATGGACGCAAGAACCGCTCTGCTCCTGTTGCCCCTGGCCGGCGTGGCCCTGCTCGCGCCCGCCACCCGATCCATCGGCGGCACCGATGGACCGCTCCTCACCACCACGCATCAGGACACGGGGTTCGCGCGGCTGTCCGCGCGGCTGTCCGAGCCGGGTGGCTTCTTTTCCAGCGACAACCTCGTCTCGAACGAAGCATCCTACCTGCACGTGCTCGGCCGCTTGCGCAGCCTCGGCGTGCGCGGCGGCGCGTACGTCGGCGTCGGACCCGATCAGAACTTCTCCTATATCGCGCAGGTCCGGCCGGAGATCGCCTTCATGATCGACATCCGGCGCGACAACCTGCTGCATCACCTGATGCTCAAGGCAATCTTCGAGAACGCGCCCACCCGCGTCGAGTACCTCTGCATGTTGACGGGTCGGGTGCCACCCGCACGGCCACGCGCCTGGGAACGATCGAGCATCCAGGAGATCGTCGAATACGTCGATGTCATGCCGGCGGACAGCGCGGCCTTCGCGACGGCCGTCGCCAAGATCCGAGATTCGATCCGACGCTACGGCATTCCCGTGTCCGACGCGGATCTCGCCACCATCGAACGGTTCCACTCCGAGTTCTACCGCTGGGGCCTGGACATCCGGTACTCGAACCGGTTCGGCGTACCGCTCTGGAACATGCCGTCGTACCGGCAGCTCCTGCTCGAGTCGGACCTCGACGGCCACCAGCGGAATTACCTTGCTGCGGAGTCGACCTACCGGTACCTGCAGGATCTGCAGCGCAAGAATCGGATCGTGCCCGTGGTCGGGGATCTGGCCGGCGACCATGCCCTCGCCGCCGTGGGCCGCGAGATCGCGGCGCGGCGCCTCGTGATCTCCGCCTTCTACGTGTCCAACGTCGAGCAATACCTCATGCGGAACGGCGTGTTCGACCGCTTCGCCGCGACGGTCACCCGACTGCCGCACGACGCACGCAGCGTGATCATTCGAAGCTACTTCGGGCGTGGCTGGCCGCACCGCGACAACATTCCCGGATATTACGCGACGCAGCTGGTGGAGCGGATCGCCGACTTCTCGAGCCAGATCGCGCAGGGCGGATACTCCAGCTACATCGACCTCGTCCAGCGAAACGTCTTGCCACTGCGGGATACCGCGGCCGTCGAGCGCTGACGGGCTGGCCTGAAGCATCCAACCCTTTCGGCGCGTACGGCCGTCCAAGACGGATGGATCCTCAGCCTTCCTCCGGACAGGTAAGCCATGCGCCGAATCACCAGCCTCCTTGCCATCCTGCTGCTGGCCCCGCCAGCGGCCGCCCAGAACCGCGCGGAATGCCGTCATGAGGCCGAACGCTCGGCCCGCGTCCGCGCCGATGCGTCCGAGCGACTGACGCTCATCGCACGCGCCGGATCGCTCCGCGTCGAAGGCCGCGCGGGCGCATCCGAGATCGTCGTGCGCGGCCGCGCCTGTGCATCGAGCTCCGAGCTCCTCGAAGCCCTGCGCCTGGAGACCACCCGGGGCAACGGCCACGTGCGGGTCGAAGTCGCCGAAATCGATCAACAATGGCGCGGAAACTGGAACCGTTACGCCCGCCTCGACCTCGTCGTCGAAGTGCCCGCCGGCATGGCCGCCGACATCGATGATGGCAGCGGCGAGCTGTTCGCGAAGGGGACCGGCGCGCTCACCATCGACGATGGCTCGGGAGAGATCGAGATCGAGGACGTCACGGGCGATGTCCGCATCGATGACGGCTCGGGCGAGATTCGCGTCACGCGCGTCCGCGGCGACGTCACCATCGACGATGGCTCAGGCGAGATCGAGATCCGTGACGTCACCGGGTCCGTCGAGGTGGACGACGGCTCGGGCTCCATCCGGATCGAGCGGATCACCGGCAGCGTTCGTATTCCCGATGATGGTTCGGGCTCCATCGACGTGTCGGACGTCGGCGGCGACCTGATCGTGCGCGACAAGGGGAACGGCGATGTGCGCTACCGCGATGTGCGCGGCCGCGTGGACATTCCCGAACGGGGGCGCAAGCGGCGCCGTTGAGCGTGCGTCGCGCGCCGGTGTTGACGGGATCCGCCTGAGCTGCCCTCAGGCCACATCCGGCCGGTACGTCCCGAAGAACCACACGTTGCCTTCGAGGTCGCGGGCGCCGTATTCGCGCGAGCCGTATTCGGTGTCCGCGAGCTCACGCAGGATCTCGGCCCCCGCGGCACGCGCCCGCGCGTAGTGCGCATCCACGTCGTCGATCGCAACGTACACGGCCGAGGTGACGGGCTTCCCTCCCCGTGGTGAGCGCACGCCGAGGTCGTCTTCGCGCTCGCTGCCCAGCATGATCACGCCGGGACCGAGGCTCAGCTGGGCATGCGCGATCGTTCCATCCGGACCATCCACGACCAGCTGTCTTTCAAAACCGAACGCGTCGACCAGCCATTCGATCGCCGCCGGCGCATCCGCGTAGCGGAATGATGGGAACATGTTCGGACCCCGGCTCGCGGTCGTCATTTGTCCTCCTCGCGGATCAGCGACCTTCGATCGGCAGTCGCTCGACCGCCGATTTGTGGGTGGTGAGGAACCTCCAGCGGCCGCGCTCGCGCACGATGACGTGGGAGTAGACGGCCCGCTCGCGCCGGGCAATGCCCGCGCTGTCCGTTGCCGTGTAGACGGCCCAGCCGGTCATCGCCGCGGCGTCTGGACCGAGGGCCAGCGTCTGCGTGCG
>JBFJPA010000089.1:0-11658 GCA_041617355.1 Longimicrobiales bacterium | reverse complement strand
GCCGCCCGGGCCCGCTCGACGGCGGACTGGTACTCCGCCGGATCGATGCGCAGCAGGTCTTGGTCCCGCTCGACCTGGTCGCCCTCCTTGACGTTCAACTCGATGACGCGGCCCATGATGTCGGCCTGCACATCGACTTTTCGATGGGGCCGGACCCACCCGCTCGCGTTCACGACGCTCTGCAGGTCACGCACCTGCGCCGTTTCGACGCGCACCTCGACCACTTCCCCGCGTCGGGATGCGATGACGCCACCGATCGTCGTGGCGACGACGATCAAGCCGAGAACGCCCAGGATGGTTTTCGTCGACGTCTTCATCTATCGACCCTCCAAGGTCGTGCGCAGGGGCCGGCCGACGGCGGCTTCCAGCCGTGCCAGGCCCTCGTGAAATCGGTACTGCGCGGAAAGATAATCGCGATCGGCGCGAGCCTTCACCGTTTCGGCCTCTCGCAGCTCGAGCCAGGTTCCCGAGCCGAGCCGGTAGCGTTCGCGTGCCAAACGCAACTGATCATCCGCCAGTGCGCGGTTGCGTTCCTCGAGCTGGACGCTCTGCCGGGCGGTCACGACCTCCGAGTGCGCGGTGGCCACGGAGCGGTTCAGGCGAAGCTCGGTCGCGCGGCGGCGTAGCCGCGAGTCCTGCGCCGCGACCTTCGCCTCTTCGATCTGACGCTCCCGGGAAAACCCCTGGAACACCGGGAGCGAGACCGTCAGCGAGACGCTGAGCGGCTCGCGCGTGAAGTCGAAGGGGAAGACGGAATTCGTTTCGCGAATTTGTGCTTCCTGCTGCGGCGTCACCGCGATCGCGGCACAATCGACCGGCCGTCCCGGCAGCGGCTGCACGAGTCGGGCCGAAAGGTCGTTCTGGAACTGGCAATCGCGCCGCGCCCCGTCGGCCTGTGCGCGCGCCTGATCGATCAGGAAATCGACGTTGCCCGCTTCCCGCGTATATCCGGAGAACCCCGCCTGCATCGAGAGAGACGGGAGGTAGGCCGTGCGCGCCATGCGCACACCGATGTCCGAAACCCGCTCCGTTTCCTGCGCGGCCTGTAGCTCACCGTTCGACTCGAGCGTCATCTGCAGCAGCTGTTCGCGCTCCCAAGGTAGGTCGATCACGTCGAACGAGCTGGTCAACTCGACGTCGCGATCCAACTCGATGCCGAGCGTCTCAATGAGCGCCAGCTGCTCGGCCTCCGCCGTTGCACGCGACTGCAACAACGCGACCTCAGCGCGCCCGCGCTCGACTTCGGCTTGCGCCACTTCCAGTTCGGCGACGAGCCCGACCTGCGCTCGCGCGGCGACAAGTCGGAGGTTGTCCTCGGCGCGTACGAGCTCCTGCTCCGCGAGCAGGATTGCGTCCCGTGCGCGCTTCAGAGCGAGATAACGGAGCGTCACGTCCGCTTCCAGGGCCTGAAGCCCCGCGACGATGCCCGCCTCGGTCGCGCGACGGTTCGCGCGCTCGCGCGACGGCGCCAGGATGTTCGATCCCGACAAACGATACGAGAGGCCCAGGCTGTAGCTCGACGAGTAATACGACGTGCTGCTGCCAAATCCGATGTCGTCTGCCGTGAAGAATCCGAAGCGAGGCGTGCCGGCGTCCTGCCAGGCCAGCGACGAGCTGGCCGAGGCACCGGGCAGCAGCGCACCGTACGCCTCGCGGACGGCCCAGTCGGCGGCGCTCGCATCGTTTGCGCGCATCAAGTAATCGGGGTTGTTCCGCCGCGCGATCGCAGTCGCCTCTTCCAGCGTCAGGGTCGCCGGTTGCTGTGCCAGCGCGGCCAGCGGCGATATCGCGACAAGGAGCAACGCGACCCACCCGCGCGCGGCGGTGCGGACCGTTCGTGCGTCCATGATCACCTTCACTTTCGATAAACGAGAGACGCCCGACGTACGTCGACCTTGTAGCAGCGGTTTCGATCCGGTGTTCGAGCGCGTCTCAGCCAGGTGGCGCCGTCCGCTCTGCGACCAGGGAGCGCGCCGGGATCTCGAGGCGGAGCACGCGCCCCGCTTCATCGACCCAGATGTGTCGCACGCCCGATCCTTCCACCGTTACATCGAGGCGGCGTGCGCGCATATCCGTCGTCCCCACGCGCACCGTCTCCTCACCTGCCGCCTGCACCGTCGCCCAGACCTGCCGCCCAACGAGCGGCACGATCACCGGTACGCGAGCCTGCCCGACCGCCGGCGCCCGCACCGCCAGAAAGTAGTGGTGATGCGCAACACCTTCTTCCGCGACCAACGCGCCTTCGCTCACGAGATATTCGCGGGCTCGCTCGCCCGCCGACGTACGGATCCGCGCGCTGAAGCGCGTGCCCGTCACTTGCGCCATGATGCGCTGCGCCGAATCGCCCGTCACGTCGAGGTTGTACGCCGTCGGCCGCAGCGCGGGCCCGCTCACTTGCAGCCGCGACACCATCTCCGACTGCGGACCCTCTCGATATAGGATCCGACCCGAGGCGATGACGACGGCGTTCGCGTCCGCGCCCGTCTGGCGGATCGAAAACGTCTCCGTTGCCACCTCACGACCTTCGACGACCAGACGAAACGTGCCCTCATCGACCGTCGTCTGGGCCTGCGCCGCAGCCGCGACCAGCCACGCCATCCCCGCCACCGTCAGCCGCATCCACCGCATTCGTGCCTCCCGATCGGAATCCGCCGGGTTTACCCCTTGGCGAGCACCGGGTTCGGCTCGGTTTCGGCTCTGCGTGTCGAAATTTAGAAGAATGTCTAAATGTCGGGTAGGTCGTGCCGGGGACCGAGCGTGGGTCACCAACGTATCATAGGTCGACGCGTGCGGAGCGGAAGACGGCGCTACGGATGGCATTGAGGATGTGGGAATAGATGCGTTCGCCGGTTTCGGCCCGCGCCGCAGTCGGCCGGCCGACGACGCCGGCGCCGCCGGGTGGCGGCGTGGGCAGGCGCCCGTCAAGGTAACGCTCGAATTGATCGGCGGGCAGATCGAAATCGCGGGCGCGGTCCATGTGCACGCGATCGGGAAAGAGGTGGAGGAGCAGGGAGGTTTCGGCCTCGCCAGCGTGTAGAGGTCGGGGCTGGGCCGTGAGCAAGTGGGAGATGTTGACATCCCAAATGGAAACGACGCGGACGCGGGCGGTCTCGGTGACGAGTGTGGTAAGGGAGTCGAGGTGAGGCTCGTGGCGGTGCGCGGTGATGAGAATGAACTCTTCGAACCCCTGGATTTCCCAGGTGCCGAGCAGTTCGTTGAGCAGGCGGTGGAGTGTCTTGGGCCGGAGTGTGGCGGTGCCGGCGTAGGCGCGCTCACTGGGGACGTTGACGCCGTAGGCGAGGACGGGAGCGCGCAGGACGTGAAACTCACGGGAGAGGTCGAACGCCATGCGTCCGGCGATGAGGGCGTTGGTGCCGAGTGGGAGGTGCGGGCCATGCTGTTCGAGCGCCCCGATGGGGACGATGAGGCGGGCATCGCGGGCGATGTGCGCGGCGACGTCGGTCCAGCTCAGCTCGTCGAGGGCGAGGGGTTGATCGCGGAGCATGGGAGAAGAGAGACGCGTGGCTGAACCGGCGCAAGACTGGACGGACCGGATGACGGGCTGGCCGGTCGCGGCGATCTACGGGTTGGGCGCGCTGTCGTCTTACCTGGTCCTCGCATGGTCTCGCGACTTCTCGTGGGTCTGGCTGATCGCTGCCGTCGTGGCGGCATCGGGAGCAGGGGTTGTCGCCCTGCTGCGCGCGGGGTCGTGGTCTGGGCGGGGGCTGGAGCGCGCCGCGCTGGTCGTGTTGGTGGGATCGCTGCTGACGGGAGCCGCGGCGACGTGGCGGTTCCAGCAGATCACGTTCGACTGGCCCGCGCCGGCGGACGCGTCGATGACGGCGGCCCGTTCGACGCTCGCCCGACAGATGGCCGATGTCGTAGACCGTGGACGTCGCGCGGCGCGGCTCGCCGCGGCGGTGACGGATACGGGAGTCGTCGCGTTTACACGGTTGCAGGCGATCCACGCCTCGACCGGTGTCGATGCGGTGGCGCTGTTCGATGCCAGCGAACCGCTACGCGCCTGGGCGGGGGATCATCGCGGCACGCTCCCGGATCGCGCGCGCGGGCCGGGGCAGGGCGCGTTCTTCAACGAGCGTCCGCTGTTCAATTACCTGTATTTCAAGGAGCCGATGGCGGACGGTTCGGGCGTCGCGGTTGCGGCGGTGCTGATCGATACGGATCAGGCCGTCGCACCCGTGGATGGTGGAGGTCGAGCCGGACCGGGCCGTGACCTTGACGTGGCGTTTCGCGCTGGTGGCGGGGGAGCGGGCGCGGATTGGAGCCTGATCGAGGAGGGCGACACCGTCGTACACGCGCGGATCGCTCCGATCACACAGGCATCGTTGCGACGCTCCACTGAAGCAACAGCGCGGCGGATCGCCGTGGTGCTGTGTCTCCTGGCTCTGGGCCTGTTCGGCGCGGCGTGGCTGCGCAGGTTCGGCGCGCACCCGGCGCAGGCGAGAACGGCTGTGCCGCTGCTCGCGTTCGCGGTCGGGCTCGCCGTCGCACCGATCGGCACCGCGCTCGGTCTCGATCCGCTTTTCGAACCGTCCGTATTCGTCCTGCCGATTCCCGGGGATGTGTCGCTGGCGGGATTCGCGGCGCCGGTGGCGGCGCTCGCAGCGCTGGTCGCGACACTGCGGCCGCCACCGCTTCTGAGTCGACGCTATCTCATCGCGCTCGTGGCCGGGAGTCTGGCCGTGACGCTCGCGTATCCCGCCATGCTGCGTGTTCTCGTCGAATCGTCGTCGGGCACGTTCCTGCAGGGCGGGCTGGTCATGTGGCTCGGGCTTCAAGGCGCGGCGGTGCTGGTCCTGTCCGGCGTGACGGTGCTGGCGTTGCCGCGCGGCCGCCCCGGACCGCACGCTGCGTCACGGGTGATCGCGCGACCGTTCGTGGCGGGTGGCGGCGTCCTGCTGGCCCTGGCCCTGGCGCTGCTCGTGATGTGGCGCGTGGATCCGCGCGAAGGCGGCACGCCGTGGACGGCGGCGCTCTGGCTGGGACCGTTTCTCCTCCTCGCGGCCGCGTTCACCCATTGGAGTGGCCGCCGGGGCGCGCTGACGCGGTGGCTGTGTGCCGGCACGCTGGCCGCGACCGCCGTACTGTCGCACCTGTCGGTCGCGGAAACGCACGCGCGGCTGGAAGCCGCACGCGAAGAAGTGCTCACCATCGCCCAGCTGCCGCCGATCGTCGAGTTCCTGCTCGTCGAGTTCGGCGAGGAAGCGAAGACGAGATACCGGGCAGGAGAGCGAGACCTGCTGTTGTTATACCGGAGCTGGGTGGGCAGCGGCCTGGCTCGCGAACCCTACGGCGTGCGGATCACGCTGTGGGGATCGGACGGATCGGTCGAGGCCGAGGTCGCCCTGGGCGGAGCAGAAGGGTCGGATGCGCAGTCGGCGGTGGTCCGCAGACAGGTTGCCGACTCGCGCGGACGCGACGGGTACACCCTGAACGGACTGACGGGAGAACCCGGCATCAGCAAGATCTACACGACCGGGTTGGGCGACGGTCGTGTCGTTTCCGTGTCGGTTCCGCCGCGCAGCACGTTCGAGCGGGTCTCGGTGCTCGCCTCCTTTCTCGGCTCGACGCCCCGGGCGCTGCTCTCGCTGAATCTGGTGCAGGACACGCGCGGCGAACTGCCGCACGATGATGTGCACTGGGATCGCACCGTCGGCGGATACCGCAGCGATTTCGTCGTGCGGTTTCCCGACGGTATTTATCACGCCCATTCGCGCGTGCGTACCACGTCGGCGGGTGTACGGCTCGCGCGAGGTACGTTGCTGGCAGCGTTCGACCTTTCCTTGCTGGTCCTGCTGTGGTTCGTCGGGAGCCTGGCCCGGGGTCTCGCTCCGGTTGCGCCCGGCTCGCTGACGGCGCTGGCCGCGAGCTTCCGCGTACGCGTCACGCTGGCGCTGTTCGTGTTCTTCCTCGTGCCCACGGCGTTGTTCGGCGTGGCGACGTTTCGGGCCTACGCCGGCGAGGTCGAACGCGCATCGACGACGATCGCGGCGCGGATCGTGGAGCGTGTAGCACGCGAATTCGAGGCGGGCCAGACGAATCTTGGCCGGCTTTCGCAGAACGCGGGTGCGGAGGTTCTCTATTTCATTGGCGGCGAGTTGTCGCAGTCCTCGACGCCCGAGGCAAGGCGGCTGGGCGTGTTTTCGGCGTGGCTGCCGCCGGACCTATATCAGTTGCTGCGGAGTGGAGAGGAGCGCGCGATTCAGGACACGCGACGGCTGGGCGCCGAGCAGTACGTGATCGCCTATCACCAAACGACGCCCGCCGGGTTGCTGGCCGTGCCCATGCCGGTCGCCCGTGACGAGGCGGCAACGCGACAGAACGAGCTTGCGGACGTGATCCTCTTCGCTGCGCTGATGGGCGCGTTGTTGTCGTTTGCCCTTTCGCTGGCGGTCGGCCGCACGCTGGCCGGTCCGATCGGGCGGCTGCGGCGCGCGGCCGCCGCGGTGGGCGCAGGCCGGTTGCGCGTTCGACTGCCCGAGACGCAAGGAGACGAATTCGGCGATCTGTACGCCTCGTTCAACCGGATGGTACGGCGGCTGCGGCGGGCCCGAACGCGCGAGCGGGAAACGGCCCGGGTACTGGCCTGGGGCGAGATGGCGCGCCAGGTCGCGCACGAGATCAAGAACCCGCTCACGCCCATCAAGCTCTCGGTACAGCATCTGCGCCGGGCGCATCGCGACCAGCGGCCGGACTTCGGGCCGGTCCTGGAGGAGAGCGTCGAGCAGATTCTCGACGAGATCGATCGCCTCACCGAGATCGCGCGCGCGTTCTCGCGTTATGGTGCTCCGGAAGAGAATGCGCCGCTCGAGTCGGTGCCGATCCGCGACGTCGTGCGGGAGGCGCTGACGTTATACCGTGCCGCCGACGACGCGATCGCGTACCGGGACGACGTGCCGGCGGACGTACCGGCCGTGCTCGCGCGCAAGGGAGAGATGAAGGAAGTTCTGCTCAACCTGGTGGAAAACGCGCGGCAGGCGCTGGAAGACGGCGGCACGATTACCGTACGAGCCGTGGCCGCCGACGGTCGTGTGGATTTGTCGGTGGAGGACGATGGACCCGGCATCGCACCCGACCTGTTGCCACGCGTGTTCGATCCGCACTTCTCGACGCGGTCGACGGGAACCGGCCTGGGCCTCGCGATCGTGCGCCGTTTGGTGGAGAGCTGGGGCGGTTCCGTCACGGCGCAAAGCGAACCGGGGTTTGGAACCGCGGTTCGCATGCGCCTGCAAGCAGCCGCGGACGGTCAGCGCGCGCGGTAGTTGTAGACCATGGGCGGATCGTCGGGGCCGTGCCGCAGCACGAGCGAGACGACCTGTCCGGGACGCAGCGACTCGGCGACGCGGTCGAGGTCTTCGATGCCGCGAATCGGCTGACCGTTGACGCTGATGACCCGGGATCCTGCACGCGCGAGCTGGTCGCCGAGCGGGCCGTAGGGGTCGATCGCCGCGGTCACCACGCCCGGGTCGCCGAAGGGCCCCGCGCGACGACTCGTCAGGTCGTCATAGGTGAAGCCGAGCAACTCCTTGCCCCGGCGTGCCGGCAGCCGGGCGGACGCGACGCGCTCGCCTCCCTCGAACTCGGCGAGTCGAACCGAAATCTCGAGGGGCTCCCCGTACCGAATGATCGACAGCGTGGGGCGGTCACCGGGCTGCATGCGGGCGATCCGCGCCTGCAACTCGGTCACGGTTCGGACCGGCGCGCCGTCGACCGCGACGACGACGTCGCCCATGCGCAGGCCGGCGGCCTCACCCGGCAGGCCGGGCTGCACCTGCGAGATCTCGGCACCCGAGATGGCGGACAGCTTGTAGACCTCGGCGTCCGCGGAGTTCACGTCCTGCAAGGCGACGCCGATGCGAGGACGGTGGACGACGCCGTCCCGGATCAGGTCGCGCGCCACTTTCGCCGCGAGGTTGATCGGAATCGCGAAGCCTGCGCCGGAGAAGAAACCGGTGCGGGACTGGATGGCCGTGTTGACGCCGACGACGCGGCCGCGCAAGTCGACGAGCGGACCGCCGGAATTGCCGGGATTGATCGCGGCGTCGGTCTGAATGAACGCCTCGAGCTGGGTGTTCTCCGAGTTCAACAGGATTCCCGTCTGCCGGCCGAGCGCGCTGACGACACCGGCCGTGACCGTGAATTCGAGGCCGAGCGGATTGCCCAGGGCGAGGACCCAGTCGCCGACGTAGAGCGCGTCGGAATCAGCGAGCTGGGATGACGGCAAGGAGCTGGACGGCGCGTCCACCCGGACCACCGCGACATCGGTGTTCCGGTCCGCGCCGATGACGGTGGCTTCGAACTCGCGGCCGTCGGACAGCACGATGCCGACACGCTCGGCGCCGATGATGACGTGCCGGTTCGTCAGGATGTGTCCGCGATCATCGAAGAAGAAGCCGGAACCCGTCCCCGCCGCGCGCACAGTGTCGGCGCGACCCGTCTGTTGGTGCGGCCGCGCGATCACACGCACCTGAACGACTGATGGGAGGGCGCGCGCGGCCGCTTCGCGGAACGCACCGGACAAACGCGCCGCCGTCGTCGTGTCGAGAGCACCGGGCAACGGTTGGAGGCGAGGTGCGGGTTGCGCCTGGCCTCGCGTCTGCGCTTGCGCCGGCTCGCCGGGGCGGCAGGACACGGCCACGGTCAAAGTCGTGAAGACGAGGGCGGTGAAGACCGCTCGATGCATGAGTTCCTCCGAACGCTACGTCGCGGCCGCTACACGGCGGCCGACCGCTCCAGCCATGGGCCCGCCCCGCACGGGGGCCGAGCGTGCATGCGGGCCTCGGCGCCAAGGTGATGGATTGACGGTAACCGCGAGGCGGACGCGATGCTAGCGCAAGTGACGAGCGGTGCGATCCTTGGGGTCGAGGCCCTGCTCGTGCGGGTCGAGGTCGACCTCGGCCGCGGGTTGCCGGCGATGCATGTCGTCGGTCTCGCCGAAAGCGCCGTGCGCGAGGGGCGGGAGCGCGTCATTGCTGCGCTGTCGAATGCGGGCTTCGTCGTTCCTCCGCGTCGCATCACCATCAACCTCGCACCCGCAGACCTGCGGAAAGAGGGAAGCGCGTTCGACCTGCCGGTCGCCGTCGGACTGCTCGCTGCCGCGGGCGAGATCGATCCCTCCGTGCTCGACCGCACGTGCATCGTCGGCGAGCTGGGGCTGGACGGTTCCGTGCGACCCGTACGAGGCGTCCTGCCCCTCGCCGTACGGTGCCGGAACGAGAACATCGAGACGCTCATCGTTCCACCCGGCAACCGGAATGAAGCGGCGGTGATCGGGTCGCTGCACGTGATCGCGCCGACGTCGCTGGCGGAGCTGATCGCTCACCTGCGAGGAACGCGAAGGCTGGGGCACACGGTTCCCGATCGCGTCGCGGCCGCGCGGAACACGGAGCCGACGTTCGATCTCGCGGACGTTCAGGGACAGGAGCATGCGCGTCGGGCGCTCGAGGTCGCCGCAGCAGGGCGGCACAACCTCTTGTTGATCGGACCGCCCGGTTCGGGGAAGTCGATGCTGGCGCGGCGTCTCCCAGGCATTCTGCCGCCGCCGGATCGAGGCGAAGCTCTCGAGATCACGAGCATCGCGTCCGTAGCCGGGCGGCTGAGCCGGGAAGGGGGTCTGATCGAACGGCGCCCCTTTCGTGCCCCCCATCACACGATCTCGGATGCGGGCCTCGTGGGCGGCGGGAGTCCACCGCGTCCGGGCGAAGTTTCACTGGCGCACCGCGGCGTGCTCTTCCTCGATGAGTTGCCTGAGTTTCGACGACACGTACTGGAAGCGCTCCGCCAGCCGCTCGAGGATGGGTGTGTCCGCATCGGCCGGGCGCACCACTACGTGACGTTTCCAGCGCGGGTGATGCTGGTCGCGGCCATGAACCCGTGTCCGTGTGGGTTCTTCGGCACGGGGGACGCGCGCTGCATCTGCGTGCCCACGCAGGTTGCCCGCTATCGGGGCCGGGTGTCTGGTCCGTTGCTGGACCGCATCGACCTGCACGTCGAGGTACAGGCGCCCACGGCGGCACAGCTTGGGGATCCGCGGTTGGCCGAGTCGAGCGCAACGGTAGCCGCTCGCATCCAGGCTGCCGTGAGCCGACAGCAGCTGCGGCTCGCGGACAGTGGATTGTCGAGCAACGCGGAGCTCGGCCCCCGTGAACTGCGTCGACACTGCCGGATCGACGATCGCGGCGAGGCGCTGCTGCGGTCGGCATTCGCCCGCCTCGGCCTCTCGGCCCGTGCCTATCACCGGATCCTGCGCGTCGCGCGAACCCTCGCGGACCTGGCCGGAACCGACCGCATCGCGGCGAACCACGTGGCCGAAGCCATTCAATACCGCGCGCTCGACCGGCGTGAGCCGTATGGATACGCCGTCGTTTGATACAGCTCGGCTTGTAGCCCGGACGCGACGGGCGCTAGCTTCCGCCCGCATCGACGGACATGGCGCGGGAAGCGAAGGGAACGCGTGGAATCGAGTTTGACGGACCGGCGGGAACAGCGGGTGCGAAAACGACTGCACGAGTTTCCCTCGGTCTTGATCGGCTTTTCGGGCGGGGTCGACTCGACGTACCTGGCGGCCATCGCCCTGGAGACGCTCGGCCCCGACCATGTCTTGGCGGTGACCGGCCGAAGCGCGGCGTATCCCGAGGTCCAGTGGCGGACGGCGGTGGATGTGGCGAGCCGGCTCGGGCTCCCGCACGTGGCGATCGACACGCACGAGCTGGACGATCCGTCGTACGCGGCGAATCCGTCGAACCGCTGTTACTTCTGCAAGACGGAGCTCTGGCGGAAGCTCGGACGCATCGCGCGGGAGCGCGGCATCGCGGCCGTTCTCGACGGCTCGAATGCCGACGATGCGCGCGACTGGCGTCCGGGATTCCGCGCCGCCGCCGAGGCGGCCATTCGCTCGCCACTGCTGGAGGCGGGTTTGAGCAAGGCGGACATCCGCGAGCTCTCGCGGCGCCGTGAGCTGCCGACGTGGGACATGCCGGCGGCGCCCTGCCTGTCCAGTCGAATCCCGTACGGCCTGGCCGTCACACCCGAGCGGCTGGCGCAGATCGAACAGGCCGAGGCGGCCGTGCGCAGCCTTGGATTCCGCGTCTTTCGGGTGCGGCACCATGGAGCCGCTGCGCGACTCGAGATCGCGGCCGGGGAGATGGCGAACGCCGTCGCCGAGGCCGCTGCGCTCGTCAGCGCGATGCGCGACGCAGGGTTCGAACGGGCGCTGCTGGATGTCGAAGGGTTTCGCTCGGGCTCACTGAACGAATCGCTCCAATTCGTCCGTATCGGTGTACGATGAGCGTCATGCCTGACCTGGATGGCCTGCGCAGCCACATTGCCGCCGCCGGATTGTCCGCATCGGTCAGCGCCGGCGGCGTTGCGAACGACATCGCGATCTTCGACGGTGTCGCTCCCGAGCACGTCGCACCGTTCGCCGCCGTGGCGCGAGCGTTCGGTTTCCGCTACGTGACTGTTGATCTCGCCACCTTGGAGAATGGTCGATCCTGAACTGACCTATCTCGACTTTGCCGCAACGAGTGCCGTGCGCCCTGGCGAGGTGACGGCCGCGGTCACGGCGTTCCTCGAGAGTGTCGGCGCGACGTCCGGACGCGGCGGCCACCGCCTGGCGGTCGCCGCCGGTCGGATCGT
>JBFJPA010000088.1:0-11694 GCA_041617355.1 Longimicrobiales bacterium | reverse complement strand
GGCGTGTGACCGCCGTTCGTCGGCCACCGCCAGTTCGCGTTCCCGCTCTGCGATCTGCCGTGACACGTCTTCCAGCCGTGCGGCCACGGTGTTGCGCGCTCTCGCCGCGTCTGCGGAATCGATCCGCCGTTTCTCCAGCTCGGCCTCGGCCGTGCTCAGAGCGGCGCGCGTGGACGGTTCATCCCGCGTCAGCGATTCGAGCCGCTTCGCAGTTTCGACGATCGTCGTGCGCACGCGCTCCAACTCGGCGTTCGCGACGGTGATCTCGAGCTGCAACCTTCGCGTGCGCAGCTCGACGTAGCGCTGTGCCTTGCGCCGCTGCCGTGCCAGGCTGCGCACTTTCGACTCGACCTCCGTGACCAGATCCTGCAGCCGCGACAGGTCGGTCTCGGCCGACTCGAGGCGGCGTTGTGCAGCCTTACGCCGGTCCTTGTAGCGACCCACGCCGGCGGCCTCTTCGAACAGGTGACGCCGCTCGTCGGCACGGTCGGACAGGATCGAGTCGACCATGCCCTGCTCGATCACGGTGTACGCGTTCGCGCCGAGGCCAGTGTCGCGGCAGAGATCGAGGATGTCGCGGAGCCGCGTGGACTGCCGGTTCAGCTGGTAATCGCTGCCGCCCTCGCGAAACACGATCCGTCGGATCTCGACCTCGCGCTGCGGCAGCGCGAGTCGACCTTCCTCGTTCGTGAACGAGAGCGAGACCTCCGCGCGATTCACCGGCCGCCGCGCCACGGTGCCCTGGAAGATCGCCTCTTCCATTTTCGATCCGCGGATCGCGGACGCGCGCTGCTCGCCCAGCACCCAGCGAATGGCATCGCTGATGTTCGACTTGCCGCATCCGTTCGGACCGACGATCGCCGTGATACCGTCGTGGAAATGGAGCTCGGTCTTGTCGGCGAAAGACTTGAATCCCTGGAGCGAGAGACTGCGAAGCTTCATGAAGTCGAGCGTCCGGTTCGCTGGACAAGGGTTGCGGGAATCTCGGCATCTGCGAGTACCTGCCGCATCGCATCGGCTTCTGCGGGTCCCGCGTATGCACCACAGTAGAGCGCGTACCGCTCGCCGCCGGACGAGTACGGCAGTGCGAGCACATAGGCCGGGATGTTCAGGGCCGCCAACTGAGCTGCCCTCGTTTCGGCGGCTTCTCGCGTGTCGTATTCACCCAACGAGAACGCGAGCGGAACGTGCCGAATGTCGAACTCCGTACCGCCGGTCTTGTGCCCGGTCGCGATCAACGCAGTCATCAGCGCTGCCGCATTGGCGCTGTCGCTGACCGGGCCCGCCAGCACCCGATAAAACAGGACGCTGTCGACCAGGATCGGCGCGAGGAAGAACCCCGTACTGGGCACGGCGGTCCGCAGCGCGGTGACGCGCTCGTCTGCCGTGCCCAGGTCCTGGTGCGCCTCGATCGCCACCGCGTACGGCAAGGCCGTCCCGGCCGGCTCACCGATCGCGGCCGGCGGGGGTGGCGGCGGCGGCGCTGCGGGTTCGGCAGCCGGTGTGACCGGCTGACGCAACAGCACGGCGGCGGCGCCCGCGCCCAGGACGATGATCAGCACGGGGATGGCGACGCGCAGCCACCGGTGCGTACGCCGCTTCGCGGGAAGCGCGATCTCCCGCTCACGGGGCGCCGTCGCGGCAGGGGTGCCGATGCCGCGTTGCGTCGCGGGCGCGAGAATCGCTCGTATTTCGATGTCCGGCGGCAGGTAGCCGGCCGCGAGCCGAGCGTCCGTCGCACCCGCCAGCATGACCGCGGCGCCGACCCGTTTCACGAGTGCGTCCAGCCCGCGTGCCCGCCATGGCGCGTAAAGGAGCAACGTGATGCCGGCCCGCTCGGCCTCTTTCAGCAGCCGGGTCCACTCCGGCGATTGCAGGACGGCCTCCGGATCCGGCACGGGCCCGCCCGCCGGAAGCAGCTCGAACCGATGGTCGGTCGAGGCCAGGGCAAGGTGCTCGAGGGAGGCCCCAAAGAGAATGGCGTCGGCGACGCCCTCGGCGCCGCGCGTGGAGACGAGCCCGTCCAACTCCGGCTGCTCGATGTGCAGATCCGCGAGGACGACGCGACCGCCGGCCGCGAGCGCGTTGGCCAGCGCGATCGCCGCCCGGGCGCTCCAGCCCGAGTAGCGTGCAGCCTCTCCCGAGATCAGCAGCAGGCACCTCGGCGGCCCCAGCGGTGTCGTCAGCGTGTCCCGGACGAGCGAGGCGGCGTCGCCGTCCGGGTCGAACGCCATGGCACCGGGCCACGAACCAAACGTCATTCCTGTTCGGCTCCTCCATCCGGAGTGTGCACGGGGCGGGATTGGTCGGTCGAGCGCTGCGCCGCCGAGAATCCGGGCAATGTACGCGGAGGGGACCCGGGAATAAAGGGAAGCGCGCCGCCGCGTTGGGGCCCTTCGCCGCTCAGAACGAGGGGCCGAACGACAGCGAGAAACGGCCGCTCCGGTCGGGCCGGCTCAGGGGGAACGCGTAGTCCAGGCGGAGCACGGCGTAGAAGACGTTGACGCGCAGGCCCACGCCGTAACTGAACAGCGGCTCGCGGTACAGAAACGGGTCCTGTCCCGGCTTACGCGCGCCGACGATGCGGACGCGCTCACCGTCGGCACACCGCTCGGCCCGGCTGAAATCCGAGCCCCGGCAAATCCGCTCGTCCCACGCGAGGCCGGCGTCGAAGAATGCCACGGCGTCGACCGGCGGAAAGGAACCGAGAAACCCGATCTGCAGCTCGGTGATGACGGGGACCCTCACTTCGAGATTGAGGAATGCGGCGCTCGAGCCGATCAGCTGGTCGCGCGCCGGGCAATTCGAATACGACGGAACGCCGCCTTCGAATCGGCCGCGGCTGCACTCCTCACCGTCGGGATCGAACGAACCGCCGTCGTATCCGCGCAGGAAGTACGGACCGCCCCAGTACAGGGGGAATCGATCGGAGTCCGGGCCATATCGGGCCAGTCCGAGCGCACGCGCCGCGAAGACGACGCGCCGCGCGATGTTCCAGTAATTGCGGAAATCGACCAGCCCCTCGGTGAAGTGCAGGCCGCCCAGTGTTCGCGACGCCTGCAGTCGATAGCGTCGGCCGTAGACCGGGCCCGTCCAACCGAACAGTGAGTTGTCGAAGACGAGGGCAGCCATCGGCTGGAAGTATCCCAGCGCATCCAGCCGCCGACTCTCGTCCAGCGGTTCGCCGGTGATCCGATCGATTCCGATGTACACGGCATCGGTCTGATAGTGGACGGCGCTCGCGCCGACTTCGACGCGGCGGTACGCGCTGAACGGGTAGCTCGCGGACACCTGGGCGGAGCGCACGATGTCACGCAGGAAGACGTCGGCCAGGGCTTCACGGTCTTCGCCGTCCACGCGCAGCGGCACATAGCCAGTCCCCAGATACCGATACAACGGCAGCTGCGAGATCGCCGTGCTCCAGTTCACGCGCGTTTTCAGAAAGCTGTAGCCGGCAAAAAACGTCGCATCCGAAAGTGAACCGTTGATGGCCAGTGCGGCGAGCACGTTGTGATTACCGAGCATGTCGGACAGCGCGATGTAGCTGCCGCCATAGAGCCCGTTGCCGTAGTATCCGCCGACCTGCGCGCCGATCGTGGGCCGGCCGATCAAGTCAGGCGTCAATCGGATCCGGTAGTCGCGGTGCTCGAATCCGACCGTGTCCGGCAGGGCAAGCGCGGCGCTGTCGAGCAGCGCGATGACCGAGACCGGCCCGTGCTGCGGCGCACTGATCCCGCCCAGGTCATCGCTACGTCGGAAGGCGCCGTCCAGCCGATAGTAGGATCCGAGGAACGATCGACCCGGTGCCGCTCGCGCCGAATCGACGCTCGCGACCGTATCGGGCCTCGTCGGAAGCGCCGCCACGCGGGAGGGCCGCTCCAGCGTGCCATTGCCGTCCGCGGCCGTCGCGAGGATCGCCGGAATGCGCGGCAGCGTGCGCGGGTCGTCCACCGTGTAGACGTTGTAGCCGGCGTTCTCGAAGTAGACGAAGGCCAACCGCCCGGACGGCGACCAGGATAACACGGGACTCAAGGGCGTGATGGCGATGGCACCCGACAGCACATCCGTGATGCGGTGTAGCGAAGCGGTCGGTCGCTCGAACAGGTACAGGTTGTTCGTGCCGGTCCGATCACTCACCCAGACCAGCGATTCGCCGTCTGGTGACCAGACTGGATTCGTGTTCTTGCCGCCGTCCTGGTGCGGCAGCAGCTCGCTCCGGCCAGTCTCGAGGTCGTAGAGGGCGACTCGCATGTTGCCGTAGGCCAGCGCCTCGAGGTCGGTTCCCGGCCCGCGATCCGTCGAATACGCGATCCAGCGTCCGTCCGGCGACCACGACGGCATCACGTCCGCGTAACGGTCCTCCGTCAAACGGCGTAGGTTGCCGTCGAGGTCCGTCACGTACAGGTCGCTGAGTCCGCCCTCCAGCCCGCTGAACACGATCTGTTGGGCGTCGGGCGAAAAGCTCGGACCCGAAATTCCGCTCAACTCGAAGCGGAGTTTCCGCGCGATCCGCTTGCGCTCGACATCGTACAGGTAGAGCACGTCCCGCCCGGCCGACTGTGCGGCGAACGCGATCCAGCGTCCGTCCGGCGAAAACGCCGCGCCCGAGCTCATGTAGCGAAGCGATTCGAAATCCGCGTTCCGTGCTGCGCTGACCAGCTTGCGATCGACCTCGCCGGTCTCCGCATCGGCGAGCCAGAGGTCGAAGAAAAAGCCATCCCGCTGCGACAGGAACACGACACGTGAACCATCCGGCGACAGCGCCGGGGACAGGTACCACGGGTCGTACAGATCGTCGTGTTGCGTGAGCTTCTTCGCGAAGCTCTCCGGGCGCGCGTATTCGGCGACCTGCGGCAGGTATTCCTGGCGCACCGCCGCCGTCCACTCGTCGCTCAACTCCTCGAGCGACACGCCGAGCGTGGTGGCGAAGGCGCGATCGAGTCCGACGCGCGGCGCCTTCTGCAGCAGGATCCCGACCACCTCATCACCCCAGCGAGCCCCGATGTACGACCAGAGCGACTGACCGAACCGGTACGAGAGGTAATCGTCCCGGTAGTTCATCTCGCCGATCGTGCGCAGATATCCGCTCAGGACGGCGTCGCGCAGCCAGCTCTGCGTCAGCGGATCGATGGTGCCGACCGACAGGTACTCCGCCATCCCTTCCATGAACCAGAGCGGCAGGCGGGCCCCGAGCGGCACCGCGTCCGTCATGATGCCGCGGCGGAAGATGACGTCGTATTGGAAGGCGTGGACCAGCTCGTGGTTCAGAACGTGGTCGAAGTGCGCGTACGAACCAGTGAACGGCAGGATCATCCGGCTCTTCAGCGCCTCGGTCACACCCCCGGTGCTCTCGTCGATGAAGAGCGGCAACGCATTCGTCTGCTGGAAATCGGTGTGCGACGCGTAGAGAATGAGCGGCTTGCGCTCCCGGAACTCATGCTGCAACAGCCGTGACAGCCGCGCATACGCACGTTCGACCATGCGTGCGGCATCGACGGCGGCGACCCGTTCCTCGGAGTAGTAGTAGACGTCGAAGTGTTCCGTGCGGATGACCTGGAAGTCGAAGGCGCGGTACTGGACCTTGTTACGGCCGAAGTACTGGGCGTCGAGGGGCACAGCGGTGCCGAGTACCGCACACGCGGCGATCGACCACGCCAGCATCCGACGGACCATCCGGCCTCCTCAGGCTTCGAGGGCGTGCGCGGGCGCGTCCCCCCAAAGTCGCTCCAGCTGGTAGAACTCGCGTGCCGACGGGTGGAAGACGTGCACGACGAAGTCAATGTAATCGATGAGCACCCACCGTCCGGTCCGCAATCCCTCGACATGGCTCGGCCGAACACCCTCTTTCTTCAACTCCTCGAGGATGTGCTCGGCGATCGACCGAACGTGCATATCGGATGTGCCCGTCACCAGCAGGAAGTAATCCGTTGCGTCCGAGATTCCGCGCAGGTCGAGGACGAGCATATCCGAGCCCTTGCGGTCTCCGGCGAGCTCGACTGCCCGGGACAGATCGCCGGGAAGGACCTCGGAGGCGTGGCTTTCGCGCTGCATTTCCACGGTTTCCAGGGAAGGAGAGTCTAGGCCTATAACTCGTTTCGGCTGCGATTGTTCCTCACACGCGCGCGAACGAGAACCATCAGTAAAAAGCGGGGCCGAGGGCGCTGCCCCCGGCCCCGCCGTGGTGTTGTCGCGACGGTCTTCAGTCCGCCTTGATGACCCAGACCTTGATCTCGGGGCGGACGTCGGTGTGCAGCCGGATCGGGACGGAGTAGACGCCCAGCGCCTTGATCGGCTCATCCAGATCGATCTGGCGGCGGTCGATCGCGAAATCGATTTGCTGCTCCCCAAGACGGTCCGCGATGTCGGACGTCGTAATCGACCCGAACAGCTTGGATTCCTCACCGGCTTTCGCGTGGAACGTCAGGGATACGCCCTCGAGCTGCGCCGCACGGCGGCCCGCTTCGAGGTAGTCCCGCTTCGCCTTCTGCTCCTCGCGACGACGCTCCTCCTCGAGCTGGCGCACATTCGCCTTCGTCGCCTCGTACGCGAACCCTTTGGGTAGCAGGTAATTACGCGCGTAGCCCGGCCGCACGTTCACGACCTCGCCCGTGCCCCCCAGATTCGCCATATCCTGGCGAAGAATCACCTTTACGGTCTTCATGACAATCGCTCCCTCATGTCTCCGGGTCGGGCGACGCAGGCCGTCGCGACCGGATGTCCCACCAGGTATCGACGAGGCCGACCAGAAAGGTCGTGGCCGCGACAATCGGATACAACAGCACACCCGCCAGCACCGCGAGCAGCAGGCCGATCGGGCCCGGCATGCCCACGAAGAACAGCAACACCGCGACGCCGCGCAGCGCGAACAGCGCGCCCGTGAAGGCGAGCAGGTTCGATCCGGCGCGCGTCGCCTCCGGCATCTGCGGCAGCAGAACCAGCACGAGTCCAAGGATCAGGAGCCAGATCAGCCCGTCACCGAACCGGAACTCGCGTAGCGGCTTCAGCCCGCCACCGGGCCGGAGCGCCAGCCGACCCCACGCCCACCAGGCGACCGCCAGCCCCGCCAGCGAGGCGAGGGCCAGCAGGGCCGGGTATAGCGTGGCCTGCAGCTCCACGGCGGCGCGGATCGCCTCGGCCAACTCCGGGCCGAACCGCTCCCCACCCTGCCGAGCCCATGCGTCCGCAACGGTCGACGCGCTGTTCCGGATCCGTTCCGTGAACGCTGCATCGACGCTGCCGAGCGCCCTCCCGCGCAGCCACAGGTACCCGATCGCCGACCCGAACGCTGCCCCGACCGCAGCCAGCCCGCGTGTGACCAGGCCCACGCGCGGCAGCAGCACGACGGCGAGCACGAACCAGCCGCCGACCAACAGGGCCCAGGCTCGCTCCACGGCAGCCAGCCCCTGCGGCCGCGTCCCGGCGAATGCCGTGACGAGCAGGATCGCGGCGACCGCGACCGCGATCGGCCGCCGCGGCGGCAGCGCGATCACGAGTAGACTGAACGGCACGAACACCAGCAACGCTGGCTGCACCGCGGACAACAGGATGCAGACGAGCGACAGGCCCAGGACCCGACCCCAACCGCGGCCCCCGGCCTGGTCCGTCACGTCAGTCGGAATACCCTTTCACGTACGGCACGAGCGCCAGATAGCGAGCCCGTTTCACTGCCGTCGTCAGCTGCCGCTGGTGGCGGGCGCACATGCCCGTCATCCGGCGCGGCAGGATCTTGCCCTGTTCCGTCATCAGACGCGCGAGCGTCTTGTCGTCTTTGTAGTTCACGTACCGGATGCCCGACTCGCAGAACGGGCAGGACTTCGATTGCCGCCTCATGCTCAGTCCTCCTCGTCCTCGTCTTCGCCGTCCTCATCGTCCTTGCGCGGCTGCCGCGTGGCCACCGACATCGGCGCCGTCGGCTCGCCACCGTACAACACGACGAGGTAACGCAGCAGCCCTTCGTCGAGCTTGAGCGCGCGCTCGTATTCGGCCAGTGCGTCGGGCACCGACTCGAACTGCGCGATCACGTAATATCCGTTCGGACGATTGCGGATCGGGTAGGCCAGCTGCCGACGGCCCCAGTGGTCGACGGCCGTGATGTCACGGGCGCCGCCGCTCTTGAGCAGCTCATGGAACCGGTCGACCCGCGCGCCGACCTCTTCATCGGTCAGCTGCGAGTCGAAGATGTAGACGACCTCGTAATTCTTCACAACGCTCCTCCCCTGGTCTGGGCGGCCCCGGCCCCTCTGGCCGGAGCAGGAGAAAGACAGCAGGAAAAGATATCGGCTTACACGTTGAAGCGGAAGAGGATGACGTCGCCGTCCTCGACCACGTACTCCTTGCCTTCGCTCCGAATCAGACCCAGCTCCCGTGCGGTCTTGAGCGAACCGGCCTTCTCGAAATCCGGCCAGGCCAGCGTCTCCGCGCGGATGAACCCACGCTCGAAGTCGGAGTGGATCTCGCCGGCCGCCTCGGGCGCGCGGGTGCCCCGCCGGACGGTCCAGGCCCGGACCTCCTTCTCTCCGGCCGTGAAGAAACTGATCAGGTCGAGCAGATGGTAGCCGGCGTGGATGAGCCGGTTGAGGCCGGGCTCCTCGAGGCCGAGGGCCGCGAGGAACGCGGCCCTCTCCTCCTCCGGAAGCTCGAGCAGCTCGGCCTCGATCCGGGCCGACAGCGAGACGACCTCCGCGGGCTCGTGGTCCCGCTCGACGGCGTCGCGCAACGCCTGGACCGGAGGGGGCTCCGATCCGGTGAGCTCCGCCTCCGCGATGTTGGCGACGTACAACTCGCGTTTCGTGGTCAGCAGGTTGAAGGAGCGTCGCAGCCGCAGCTCTTCGTCGTTTTCGGGCCGGACGGTACGGGCAGGCAGGCCCTGGCCCAGTGCCATAGCGAGACGGCGGAGCAGCGCGAGCTCGACCTGCGCTTCGCGCTCGCCACTCTTCACGGCCTTCTCCGTCCGGGCCATGCGTCGTTCGACGAACTGCAGGTCGGACAGGATCAGCTCGAGGTTGATGATGTCGCGGTCGCGAATCGGGTCGACCTCGCCCATGACGTGGGTCACATCCGGATTCTCGAAACAGCGCACGACGTGCACGATCGCGTCCACCTCCCGGATGTTCGACAGGAACTGGTTTCCCAGCCCCTCGCCTTCCGAAGCACCTTTCACGAGGCCGGCGATGTCGACGAATGTGACGATGGCCGGCGTGCGCGTGCGTGGCCTGACCCGCTCGAAGAGCAGGTCGAGCCGCGGGTCCGGCACAGGGACCACGCCGACGTTCGGGTCCACCGTGCAGAACGGGTAGTTCTCGGCCGCGGCGCCCGCGCCGGTCAGGGCATTGAAGAGCGTGGACTTGCCCACGTTGGGCAGGCCCACGATTCCCAGTCTCAGATTCGGCATCTCAGTCGGTTCAAGAGCGCTGCGACTCGCGGATCAGCTGGCGGCGGCGTCGCGAACCGCTCGGATGAGGGACGGATAGGTGTGAAACGTGCGTTCGGCTTCGTCGAGTGCGAGGCGCTCGCGATTGGTGTGCGCGAACCGTTCCTCGCCGGGCGCGAAGCCAAGGGTCGGAATCCCGTGCACTCCACAGGAATGCCCGCCGTCGGTGGCGAACGTCCACGGACGGACGCGCGGCGTGCGACCCATGTGTTCGCTCACCGCTGCCGCGGCCGCGCGCACGACGGCATGTTGCGGGTCCAACCGATAACCCGGTGTGAACATCGGACGGTCCTTCTCGCGTCCGGTCCAGGTTCGCTGGCGCTCAGTCGCGAAGAACACGTCGACAGCGAACGGCGCCGGATCGGGGAGTGCGGCGGCAATGGCGGACGTCAGCTGGGCCACCGCATCGTCGCGTGACAGCCCGGGCAACACGCGCCAGTCGATGACGATGCGGATCCGGTCTGGAATCACGTTGCGGCTGCGCGGCAGGGTCTCTATGGTCGTCGGCGCGGCCGTCGATGCACCCAGCACGTCGTCGCTGCCGAGCGATGCCGAGAACTGCTCGAGCGCCGGCACGATCACCGGCAGCAACGTGATCGGGTTGAGCGCCCGGTCCGGCGCGCTCGCGTGTCCCGCCCGACCTTGCAGCTCGACGATCAGCTCTGCGCGGCCGCGGTGACCCACGCAGATGTCACCGGCCGTTGCCTCCCCCAGAATCACGACGTCCGGCTTGACCTCGCCCGCATTGAGCAAGTGCTCCATTCCCCAGCCGCCGCGCTCCTCGAGCACGGTGTGCCCGACGTACACGTCCGAAGCCGGCCGCGCCTGCACGAACGCGGCTGCGGCGTGCGTTTGAATGGCGAGCGGTCCCTTGATGTCCATGGCGCCGCGGCCGTGCAGAAACCCGTCGGCGACATCCCCGGAATAGGGTCCGTGCTCCCACGTCGCCGGGTCACCGACATCGACGACATCGAGGTGTGAGTTCAACATGACGGCGGGCGTGCGGGCGTGACCGCGAACTCGACCGATGACGTTGCCGACTTCGTCGGTCCAGACGTCATCGAACCCGAGCGTTTCCATCTCCTGTTTGACGCGCGCCGCGACATCGCCTTCCGCGCCGGGCGCGCCAGGGATGCGGATCAGCTCGCGTGCGAATGCAAGCATGCGGTCGAAGTCGAGCGTTTCCTTCATGGATCGATCCTCACGAGTGTCGACGCCGGAAGCACGTCGGGCCGCCCGTCCGGTGCGCGCGCGGCAACCGAACGAACGGCCCGGCTTGCGCGCACGGCGCGCTCAGCCCAGCAGCGCGGCGACGGCCTGGCGCACGCCTTCCAGCAGAGTGTCGAACGAGGTCGGCTCAGTCAGGCGAATGCCGTGGATGCGTGCGAACCACGGAGCGAGCACCAGCGCGACAACGCTCATCAACTTGATGAGAATATTCATCGACGGGCCGGCCGTGTCCTTGAACGGATCGCCGACCGTGTCACCGACGACAGCCGCCTTGTGGGCCGCGGATCCCTTGCCACCGTGCGCCCCGCCTTCGATGTACTTCTTGGCGTTGTCCCAGGCGCCACCGGCGTTGGCCATGAAGAGTGCCAGCAGAACACCGGACAAGGTCGCGCCGGCGAGCACACCGCCGAGAGCATTGACGCTGATGTAGCCCACGACCACCGGGACCGAAACGGCGATGACGCCCGGCAGGATCATCTCGCGCAGCGCGGCGCGCGTCGAGATGTCGACGCAACGCGCACTGTCCGGGCGCGCCTTGCCTTCCATCAGGCCCGGAATCTCACGGAACTGCCGGCGCACCTCTTCGACCATTCCCGCCGCGGCGCGGCCGACGGCCGTCATCGTCAGCGCCGCGATGAAGAACGGAATGGAGCCACCAATGAGCAGGCCGATGGTGACGGCCGGATTGATGATGTCGAGGCCGCTCTCGCGGAGGCCGACCGCCGACGCGTACGCCGAGAACAGCGCGAGCGCCGTCAGCGCGGCGGACCCGATCGCGAAGCCCTTGCCGATGGCCGCCGTCGTGTTGCCGAGCGAGTCGAGCGCATCCGTGATCTTGCGGACCTCGGGGCCAAGATGGCTCATCTCGGCAATGCCGCCGGCGTTGTCCGCGATGGGGCCGTAGGCGTCGACGGACATCGTGACGCCCACGGTCGCCAGCATGCCCACGGCGGCAATGCCGATGCCGTACAGGCCGGCCGACCAGTAGGAGAGTCCGATACCGAGCGCGATCAACAGGACCGGTGCGAGCGTGG
>JBFJPA010000087.1:0-11699 GCA_041617355.1 Longimicrobiales bacterium | reverse complement strand
CCGCACTCGGTCTCGCCTCAGCGGCGCTCGCAGGGGTAGGCGCGGATGTCGTCGAGGAGCACGCCGGGATCGAGCCGGATCCAGCGGCCGTCCACACCGAACAGGTCGACCGGAAGTCCGCGGGCCAGCCGTGCTTCAATGGCCAGGTCGAAGTCCGCAGGATCGGCAATGCCCAGGGAGCGAAGCCCGACCGTCAGGTCGATCGGAGGTGCGCCCGCCGGCGCAACCCGCAGGCGCATGCAGTCGCCCGCCGCGACGCCGGGCCAGGGAAACTCGTACCCCGCACCCGGCCCCGCACTCCAGCCGAACGGCCACAGCGGCGACCAGCCCCAGCCGTTCCAACCGTATTCGCGAGCGCCCCAGCCGGGCCCCTCGTACGGACCCGGTCCGTACGCGCCCGGATACCCGGCTCCCCCGCCGCCCACAGGCTGGCAGTCTCCGTTGAACGAGAGCCCGCCCGATAGGCCCGGCGCATACGGGAACATGCCCTGGAGGAAACCGGCGGCCGGGGTCAGCCAACCGTGGCAGATGACCCGGATGCCCGGACCGAGCGGCGCGCCGCCGAGGGGACCCGGCACACCCGGGGCGCCGACCGTGGCCGCGCCATAGGTTGGTGGGAGATCGCCGATCGCACCGTGTCGCCGGGCTTCCAGCCAGGCTCGGCGCTGGGCCTGCCACTCGGCCGGCGTCAGTCGCCGGCCCATCGTATCTGCGACCTGAGCCGCCACGGGCCCGGCGCTCGCGAGGAGCGCGAGGCAGGCCAGGGCGGCGGTCACACTCGTGTGTCCCGCCATGCTCTTCTCCTGCGGGGGGCGCGGCCGTCCCTGGCGTCGTGCTCCTCTTCGAACGTAATCCAGGACCCGCTCCGGCTCAATCGCCCCCTTCAGAATCCGTCGCGGACGCCGATAATCGAGCCCCGAGGTTTTGCATGTGTGCGACGCGCCCCCGCGCGTCGCTGGACCCTGGATTCAGCTTCGATGAACACGCTGATCTCTCGACAGCCGATCTTCTCCGCCGATGACGGCATCGCCGCGTACAGCATTCTGTGCCAGGCGCCGGGCGGCGCCGCGGGCGCCACGGACGAGCTCGCCAACACGGTTCTGGTGCGTGCGCTGCTGGGCGTCGGCCTGGAGCGGATCGCGGACGGCAAGCCGGCCTTCATTGGCGTGACGCGGGACGTGCTGCTCGGCGGTACGCTCGAGACGCTCGACCCGAGCGCCATTGTCCTGCGATTGCTGGAAACGGTCGATGCGGACACGGAAGTAGTGGATGCCTGTAGCAGCCTGGCCGGCCTCGGCTACACGATCGCGCTCGATCGCTTCACGCACACGCCGCGCAATGAGGCACTGCTTTCCAGTGCGCGCATCGTCGGCGTCGATGTGGCAGGCTACGACGCGGAAGAGCTGACCATGCATGTCGCGTTACTGCGACCGTACGGCGTCGAGTTCCTGGGTCAGAACGTGCACGATGATGCCGCGCACGCCCTCTGCCTCCAGCTCGGCTTCCGCTACTTCGAGGGACACCACCTGGCGACGCCGGAATCCGTCGCGGAACAGAATGTCGGCGTCACGCGTGCGCGTGCGCTCCGTGCGCTGAAGCTGCTGCGCGACGCCGCGTCCAAGGAGCACGACATCGAGGAAGAGTTCCGTCGCGATCCGGCATTGTCCTACAACCTGCTTCGGATCGTCAATTCGGCGGCAGTCGGCGGTCAGGGCGTTCGGTCCATCTCGCACGCGATGAAGTTGCTGGGCCGGGGCGCGCTCGAGCGTTGGCTTTCGCTGTTGCTGATCCCGCAGGGTGGCGATACGGGCGTCGAGCGCGAGAAGCTGAAGGCGTCGCTGACCCGTGCGCGGTTTTGCGAGTTGCTCGCCGATTCCGGGAGCCGGCCGCTTTCGGGCGGAACCCTCTTCCTCGTGGGCATCCTGTCTGCCCTCGAGACGTATTACGGACTGGCGGTGGAGAGCATCGTCGAGACGCTCGATCTCGCGCCGGAAGTCGCGGCCGCGCTGACCGGCCGGCGTGGCCCGTTCGGCGCGACGATCTCACTCGTCGCGGCGCACCAGGTCGGCGACTGGGACAAGGTGCTCATGTACTGCGAGGATCTCGGTATCTCCGAAGATGCGCTGACGCCGGCCTATCTCGACTCGCTGGCCTGGGTGCAGGAGCGCCTCGACGACCTCGCCGTCAGCGCGCAGCCCGCCGCGGCTCGCGCCAGCTGACCCCCGTCTCCCAACTCGACTCCATACCCCAAAAAAGACGGCGGGCCGGCCCGCTCCCTCGGGCCCGCCCGCCGACGAAAGCGCGGGTCCGTCCGCGCTCAGGCCGTCACCGGCTCCTGTCTCAGCTGGGACATCCGATCCCGCAGCGTCATGATCGCCTTCGAGCGGATCTGCGACACGCGTGACTCCGTCAGGCCCAGCACCTGCGCGATCTCCCGCAACTTCAGCTCTTCGAGATAGTACAGGGTCAGGACCACACGCTCGCGCTCCTTCAGGCGCATGATCTCATCGCGCAGCACACGAACCTCCTGCTCGTGGTTGAGTTGCTCTTCGATCTCACCGCCCGACGATCCTTCGAGTACGTCTCCGTGCGCGACGGTGCCTCCATTCTTCGTCGTCGCCGGCTGGTCGAGCGACACGTGGATCGACTCCTCCGCGTCCGCCTTCCAGCGCCAGAACGTCTCGATATCGATGCCGATCTTCGACGCGGCTTCCCGCGCGTCCGGCTTGCGGTCCAGCTTACCCGAAAGCTCTTCCTCCGCCGCCGCGATGCGACGCTGCTTCCGCCGGATCGACCGCGGCACATGGTCCGCACGCCGCAGGTCATCCAGGATCGCGCCGCGAATGCGCGGTGCCGCGTACGTGCTGAACGCCAGACCCCGGCCCGGATCGAAGCTCTCGACGGCGTTGATCAGCCCGATGCTGCCCGCGCTGACCAGATCGTCCAGGCTCGCCTCGACACTCAGCGTCGGCAGCACCTGCCGCGCTACGTGCCGTACCAGGGGTAGGTGACGGACGAGGAGGCTCTCCCTCGCCAACTCGTCTCCGCGGACCTGCCAGTCCTCCCAAAGCGTCGTCGCTTCCATGGCGTCCAGCTTTCCGTGATGAGGGCCAGCCACTGAATCGGTGGGTTCCCAGCGGGATTCCGTTCCCGCCTGTTACAGCCGCCGCACGATCGTTCCGTTTTCGTGCGCCGGGCTCCCGCGCCGTTCCCTCGGCACGTGATCGCGGCTGCGGTGAACCGTCCTGGTTGTGGCTGCGTCGCCCGTCCAAGGAGTTCCCGGTGACGAAGCACGGTCGGCAAGCGGTGTTCCGTTCGCCGAAAATCTTTAGCGCGGAACTCGTCGGGCGCTCTTCTCAGGGCCGTAAGCGATTTGAAATCAACATATTGCAGATCTGGACAGGAACCGCTGTGGATGCGGGTCACGGGGCGGGACCAACGGCCGGACGGCCTCGCCGACCGGCGACATTGTTGCCGGCTACGGCAAACTTTTCCGCTCGCCGAGGTACGCGCGGACGTCCACGGCGACGGCGGCGTCGGGCCCCGCGAAGACCGGATTCGACTCGAGCTCGGCGACCTCTGGCCACGTTTCGGCGGCACGGGCGAACGCCGCGATGAGGCGGACGAGCGCGGCGCGGTCGGCCGCCGGGCCGCCCCGCCAGCCGGCCAGGAGCCGGCCCAGTCTCGTCTCATCCAGCATCGCATCGATCTCGGATTCCGGAACGGGCAGGATGCGCAGGGCGACATCTGCCAGGAGCTCGGTCATCGTGCCGCCCAGACCCACCGTCAGGACGGCCCCGAACGAGGGATCGCGCCGCACGCCGACCAGGACCTCTGCGACCGGCCGCTCGAGCATGGGCAGCACGAGGGCACCCCGCAGATCGGGCGAAACGTCGCGCGCGTTCGCGTACGCGCGCACGGACGCCTGCAACTGTTCGAAGACCGCCACCGCACGATCCGGCCTGACCCCCAGTGCGACCGCGCCCGCCTCCGTCTTGTGCGGCGCCGCCGGACTGATCGCCTTCAGGACCAGGCGATCCCCGTACCGGGCGGCCGCTCGTTCGATCTCCGCCGCCGAATGGCACCACTCGCCCGGTACGACCGGGACGCCGGCCGACGCCACCAGGTCCCGGGCCTCCGTCTCGAGCAGTGTCGTGCGTCCCTCCTCACGCGCGGCCGCGAGCAGGTCGCCGCGACGACCTTCGGCTCTCGCCATCGTCGCCGTTGCCGCTGGCGCCGCCAGCATGCGACCCCGCCGCGCCAACGTCGCAATGCAGTGCGCCGCCGTCTCGAGTGATTCAATGACGGGAACATTGGCGCGCAGCAATGTCTGGATGGGCTCGCTTCCGGATGTCGCGTACAACGAGTGCAAGACGACCGGCTTCCTGGCAGCCAGCGCGTGTTCGGCCATGGCAGCCGCCGCCGTGGTCTCGGCAGCCGCGATTTCCGGGGCGAAGCGGATGGCGTACCCACCGAACAGGCCGGCGACGAGAACGCCGCCGACAGCGGCATCATCGAGGACGATGCGCAACGCCTCGGCGAAGACGGGCGGGTCGCGGTCGGAGGCGCCGGCGAGGTCGACGGGGTTGCTCACGGCGGCCGCGGGCCCGAGCAGCGTGCGCAGGCGTTCACGCGTGTCCGCGGAGAGCCGTGCGGTGCGTGCGCCCAGATCACTCAACGCGTCGGCCGCGAGGGTGGCGTGACCGCCGCCGTCGGACAGGACGGCGATGCCTTTTTCCGGATCGATCGCGGGTTGCCAGGCGAGGGTCGTGACCAAGGCCGCCAGCTCGTCCGTGCGGGTGGCCTCGACGACACCAGCCTGTCGCATGGCGGCGTGGAACGCCGCGTATTCGCCGGCGATCGCGCCGGTATGGGAGCGAGCCGCGGAGCGGCCCGCGTCCGTGCGTCCGCCTTTCATCAGGACGACCGGCGTGCGCCGTACGACCTCGCGCACGACTTCGATGAACGCGGGACCGTCCTGCACACCTTCCACGTACATCGCGACGGCGCGCGTCCCGCCGTCGCGGTCGAGATACTCGAGATACTCGCGCGCTCCGATGTCCGTCTGGTTGCCCATGCCGACGACGATCGAGACGCCTTCGCCGAACTTCGCGGCAAGGTCGTTGACGAGGCCGAGCAGCACGTTGCCAGACTGAACGAGGATGCCGATGTGACCGACGCGCGCACTGCGTAGGCCGACCAGGTTGAGGCCGACGCGCAGATTGAGGATGCCCGAGGTGTTGGGTCCGACGACGCGAATGCCGGTCCGCTTCGCGACTTCGGCGACACTCCGCTCCAGCGCTTCACCGGCCTCGCCTGATTCGGCGAATCCCAGCGCGAGCACGACCGCGCCGCGGATCCCTTTGGCGGCACACGTCTCGAGCACGGACGGAATGGATGCGGCGGGCGTACAGACGAGTGCGAGGTCCGGCACATGCGGCAGCGTTTCGACGGACGGGTAGACCGGCAGACCGAGGATTTCGCCGCCACGCGGGTTGACCGGCAGGATTTCACCCTTGAAGCCGGCGTCGCGCAGGGCGCGAATCGCCTGAAACCCCCGCTTCGTCGGGTCCGAGGACGCGCCGACGACGGTCACCGATTTCGGAGACAGCACCGCGTGCAGCGGGTGCGCCGCGGCCCGCGCCGCGTCAACGGCCATGGTATTCCGGATCCCGACGGTCGTGGAACGCGCGGATGCCCTCCCGCCAGTCTTCGCTTTCCATGCACGCCAGCAGAGCATCCGCCTCACGTCGCATGGCGGCTCGCCGGCCGAGGCGATGGGATGCGTGCAACAACGCCTTCGCGTGCCGCACCGGGATCGGCGCCCGCGTCGCCAGCCGGCCCGCGATCAGCAGCGCCGTCGGCATGACATCCGCTGTCGGCACCACGCGATTCACCATGCCCATCTGCTCGGCTTCGCGAGGCGTGAAGAAGTCGGCCAGCAGCAGCAGCTCGTTCGCCTTCGCCGTGCCAACGCGTCGCGGCAGAGTGTACGTCACGCCGCCGCCGACGAACGTGCCCAGCGCCAACTCCGGAAATCGCAGCTTCGCATCTTCTGCCACGATGATGATGTCGCAGGACAGGGCCAGCTCCATCCCCGCGCCAACGGCGTGGCCGTTGACCGCGGCGACGACCGGCTTGGCGATGCGCTGGACCGCGCGGTTCGCCCGTTGCGCCATCTTCCCGTACTGTCGTCGCTCCGCGCGCGTCGGCTCGTCGCCCGCGTGCGCCTTCAGGTCCGCTCCCACACAGAACGCGCGGCCGGTGCCGGTGATCACGACCGCGCGAACGCCATCGTCCCGGTCCGCTTCCGCCAACGCTTCCACGAGCGCCTCATACAGTGGATAGCTCACCGCGTTGAGCCGATCCGGCCGGTTCAACGTCAGCACGAGCACGCGCGCCGCCTCGTCCCTCGCGATCAGGAGCGGCATCTCCTCCGCCACGTCGCCAACGGTCCCCTGCTCTTCCGTCGATTCCATCCGCTCTTCACTCATGTCGCCTTCTGAATTTTGAGCCGAAAAAATCCGTTGCCCTATACCCTTCCGCAACCCTATCCCTATCCCTGTCCCTGTCCCTTTCCCTTTCCCTTCATCACCCTCGCTACAATCTCATGAAAATGATGCGTCCCGACCTCCCGCCTGGGCGAATAGCGGCCGCGCTGGTAGAGCCGCGATCGCACGCCCCTCTGGACGGACTCGACGATCTCCTCGTCTTCCATCTCGACGCGGTGCAGGTCGGCCCCCGCACCCTCGTGGCGCCGCGACGGATCGAGGACCCACGAACGGAAGGAGACGATCGTGCGATCGGGCGCGCGCGGCTGCACGTGGTTCAGTGACAGGCCCCACGGATAGAAGTTCAGCATCAGGTTGGGGAACAACCAGAAGTACAACCCGCCCACGCGTTCACCCGCGAACGGATGATCGTCGGGCAGCGCGAACGCCGACTGCCCCTCCTTGACGACGCCGATCTGCACGTTGCCCCACGCGAAGCGCTCGGTGCGGTAGCCATCGTAATCGAGCGTGCCACCGAGGCTGGTACCATGCACGTACGGGACGTGGAACTCTTCCAGGTAATTATCGACGTAGAGCGCCCAGTTCGCGCCGATTGGATAGTCGCGCGCCGCGGCGGGGTCGGGCTGCATGCGCTCGAGCGGCAGCCAGTCCATGCGCTCGCGAACGGGCCCGATCCACTCGTCGAAGGGCATCGCGGGCTCGATGGCGGCGAAGAGCAGCGGTCCCCAGCGTGCCGTCTGCAGCCGCGGCAGGTCATCGGCCGGCGAGGGGAAATCGATGGCCCCGTCGAATTCCGGCATGAACGTCATGCGGCCATCGAGCGCGAAGCGTCGTCCATGATAGCGGCAGCGCAGGCTCTTCACGTGGCCCTCGCCTTCGACGACGATGGCGCCCCGGTGCGTGCACACGTTGGACAGGCAGCGAACTTCGCCGTCCTCGCCGCAGCTCAGGACGACGGGTTCGTCGAGACAGCCTTCGAGCAAGGTGAGCGGCAGGACATGGCCGGGCGCGCGCACGCGTTCGGCCTCGCCGATCCAGTGCCACGCGCGCGCGAAGATGCGCTCCCGCTGCACGCCGAACAGCACGGGGTCGTGATAGGTGGACGCGGGCAACGTGTGCGCTCGGCGGATGTCGGACGCAATGTCGATCGGCTCCACGGGCAGCCCCCGATTCCAGTTGGATGGTTCGTGTCCCGCAGCGTAGCCGTGGGTCGGCCGCGGCACCAGACGCGCCCGTCCGTGGGATGCCGTGTCCCGGGCCGGGTCGCGCGGCCCGGGTTGGCGCCCCGAGGCGAGCACTGCTTCTTCACCCTGCCGTCTTCACGTGCCCGGTTCGCGCCGCAGGGGTGCGATCCGCAGGCCGGCGGCCGAGTCCTCGATGAGCGTGGCCAGGCGACGGACCCGCGTCTCCTCCCGCTTCGCGCTGAGGATCCACAAGGTCGCCGTCTTCCGGTAGCCCGGCGGCTGTGAGGAAAAGAACTGCCATGCTCGCTTCCGGGCGCGAAATTGTTTCTCGTAGTCTTCCGGAAGTTCGACGCGCCCCTGTTCGAAGGAGTAGCGCCGGGATCGGTCCTCTTTTCGCTTCTTGAAGGCGGCGAGCCCGGCCGGTTTCATGCGACCGTCTTCGATCAACCGCTCGGCACTGCCGATGTTCTTCGCGCTCCAGATGCTGCCGGGACGCCGTGGCGTGAAGCGGATCTTGTAGCGATCGCCGTCAACCGACTTGCGAATGCCGTCGATCCAGCCGAAGCAGAGCGCTTCGTCGACGGACTCCGGCCACGTCATGCTCGGCTTGCCGGTCGCCTTCTTGTGGTAGCCGACCCAGAGCTCGTCGGCGGAATCGTGATGCTTCGTGAGCCAGCGTCGAAACGCCGCGGGCCCGTCGAAGTACGTCGGCTCCATTCACGCCTCCCCGTCAGCCCGCCCGTCGGTCGATCCAGTCGTCCAGGATCTCGAAGAAGTCATCGCGCGCTGCCCGCTCCAGCCACGGGTAGTGGCCGCATGCCGGGAGCTCGACGTAGCGGAGATCGACGAGGAACGGGGCCAGTGAGTCCCGGATCTCCGCACCGGGGTGTGGGTCGTCGGCCCCGTGGACCATGAGAACGGGTGACGCGATGCGACGAAAGGCCCCGGGATAGATGCCGGCCGCCTGGAGCGCGAGCATGTCGTCCCAGGTCTCGCGGTTCGCGCGTGCGTCCACGCGAAAGAAGTCGAGCTCCGCCTCGGCCACGGCGATGGCGTCGTATGAATAGACGGGATAGAGCAGCTCGGCCTTTCGGGCCAGCCGCTCGTCCGCGTCCTCGATCTCGTCATCGAGAACGCGCATGCGCGTTCCAAGATCGGGCCCCGTACGAGACACCAGGCTCGCGCGGAAGTGCGCACGGCTCGCCTCCGTGAAGGTGCCGCAGCCGATCAACACGAGGCTCGAGACCAGTTGCGGGTGCTCGGCGGCGTACGCCAACGCCAGCATCGCGCCCCACGATGCGCCAACGAGGCAGACGCACCTTTCCCGTGACGACACGATCAGCTCGTGCAGATCGGCCACGTGCGTGGCCACCGTCAGGCGTTGGGATCCACTGCCGCGCTGGAAGGGCTCGAGCACCCGGCACCGGCGCGCCAGCCGCCGTGCCAGCGGCGCCAGTTGACCGGGCGCACCTGGTCCGCCGTGCAACGCCAGCACGAGCGGACCGCTCGTTCCATACGACCGCGTCTCGATCACGATGACGGTCCGTCTCGGGACCGCCGCGGCAGCCAGCGTCTCACGCGTCGACAATACGCGCCATATTCGTCGGCGAACGTCCTGCGCAGCGTCGGCTCCTCGTACAACACGACGAAAAGGTGTGTGATCAGGAGAAAGACCAGCACGAAACCGAACAGGGCGAGGGATCGATAGAAGAGCGCTGCGCCCGCCAGGACGGACGCCGCGCCGATGTACATCGGGTTTCGAACGAAACGATAGGGTCCCGACACGATGAGTCGCCGCGGCGGATCGAATGGCGCCGGTGTGCCGCGGCCGACGACGGCGAACGTCAGCACGCACCAGAGCACGACGGCAGCCCCCCCACCCGTCACGGCGACACCGATCCATTGCAAGGGACCCCAGTCCACGGGGCGGGCCATGCCGGACCACTCGAGCAGCTGCGCGGGCAACCACACGAGCACGAAACCGACGAAGACGGTCGCGTAGGTCAGTGCGCGAATCAGCGGGGCCATGCCTCCGCCGGGATCGAGAGAGCCGAGTGCGGGCCGCGAACACTGCCACTCCCACGGCGGCGCATACCGGCAATTTCCGTCGCGAGGCGCGCCGCTCGCGGGGCCGTCCGGTGTGTGTGGATGGCCCCGCCCTCTGCGTGCCTACTTCACGAGCGCCTTGATGGCCTCCGGCAGCGCGAACTTCGCCGCGTCGACGGGACCGAACTCGATGCTCTCGGTGGTCACGACCTGCTCCTGGCCGAGCGCCGTCTGGACGACGCGAGTGGCGACCTTGATGGCGCCGAATTGCTTGTAGTCGTGGTAGTTCGTGACGTAGTCGATCTCGCCCATCGGCGTGGTCGTCTTGCCGGCATTGGCGACGAGCAGGTGGCTCTCCACGCTGTAGCAGTCCTGCGTCTCACGCCCCGACTTCCAGACGACCTTGATCTTCCAGCACTCCTGGCCGTTCATGGTCGTGCGTTCGACGGTCTCCAGCGAGGTGACGAGGGACGTGTCGCGGAGCGCAGCATTGCGCCTGGACTCCTCGCGCATCTGGGCGAGCTCCATGCCCTCGAGGAGACGGGGTCCTTCGATCGCGTTGACCGACCAACCCGTCGTGCCATCGTAGCCGCGCAACATCTCACCAATGCCCGGCAGCATGATCCGGGCGAACGTCTGGTTGTTCGACTGGTAGACCTCCAGGTCGCCCACGAGCCCGGATGCCGGCACGGCGAACTTGCCGATCACTTTGAACGATGTCTGGGCGAGGACCGCCTGTCGGCCACCGATCGCCTCGATGTAGCGGTCCACGATGGATCGGGCCGCGGGCAGTTGCGCCGCCGCCGGTTGTGCGGGCGCGACCATCGCCGCCAGCAAAGACACCACGATTCCGCCTTGTGCGAGGCGTACGATGCGGTTCATCGGTGGGGCTCCTCTCTAGAGTTTAGTTCGGGGATCCGGTCCCTCGTTGAGGCCGGCGCGGCCAGGATCCACTCGACCGCCGCCTGTAGCACTGCATCGCGTCCCTCCAACAAGTCGACGCGTTTGAGGGGCACGGGCACGTCGGGCTTCACGCCCACGCCTTCCACCCGCCCTCCATTCGGTACGGTCATGTCCGCGATCACGTGCATGAGCACATCCTCGTTGGGCAGACGCACTGCCATGGCGGGCAGCGCCTGGCCCGCCGACGTCTGGCCGAACACGCGCGCGCGGCCGGCCGCCTGCATTCCTGCCGCGAAAATCTCCGATGTGCTCACACTCAGCGGGTCGACCAGCAGCGCGAGCGGCCGGGCAAACGGAGCCACGCGTTCGCCACTGCTGTTCACAGTGCGCGGGTTCGCGACCAGGCGCAGCTCACCACTTCGCGATTTCAGCAGGCCGAGCGGCGTTCGCTCCGTCAGGAAATGCCCCGCCACACCCATCACCATGCCGGCCACGCCGCCCGGATTGCCGCGTAGATCGATGACGATGCCGGCACAGTCGCGCAGCTCATCGATCGCTCGGTCGAACGCCGACGCGATCGGCGCCATCCAGATGTTGAACTGGATCACGCCCACGCACTGTTCGCCGACCGTGACGCGGCGGTGACTCAAGTCGGCGACCATCGTGGGAAGGTTGCCCAAGCGCACGGGCTGACCGGGCCGGGTCCGTCGTCCCAGCGCGAGCTCGCGCGTCTGGTCCTGCCGATCGCGGGCCACGACGCGGACCGTACTGCCGGGCGGGCCCTCCAGCACGCCGTTCGCGAACCAGAGGAACTGTGTCAGCGCGAGTCGGTATTCGCCTGAGCCCTCCAGTGCACGCAGCCGCGTCAGCCGCTCCCCAAGATTCCGGTCGTCGATCGCTTCGACGACCCAACCCGGGCCGACTCCCGCCGCCGCCGCAGGCCCACCCGGATCCACTCGCGCCACGACGACCTCGCCGTCGGCAAGCCGCAGCTCGACGCCAACGTCACCGTCGTTCTCCGCCGACGCGCGCTGCTCCGACGGCGGCGAGACCT
>JBFJPA010000086.1:0-11727 GCA_041617355.1 Longimicrobiales bacterium | reverse complement strand
GTCGCCCGCACCGCCGTCCAGCGCGATGTCGAACGCCTTGTCGCTGCCTCGCCGGCCGCGCACCGTGAAACGGCCCACGGAGGATTCGAGTCGGAAGTCGAAGCCGCGCAGCGCGAGCGAGTCATCCAGTTCGACACGCGTGCTCGCGATCGCCCGCGTGACGGTGTCGAGCGCGGGCACGTCGAGCACCAACTGGTCCTCGAGCACGAAGCCCGCCGCCATCGTGTCCAGGCGAGCCGTCGCCATGCCGATGGCCGCGCCGTTCATCGTGATGGAGAAAAAGTGGGTCCCGGGTGCGAGCGAACGCGCGCCCAACGCGAGGCGCTCACCGTCCGGGATGTAGTACTCCCGGCGAATGTGCCAGCCTACCACACCGAGCCATCCGATCAGGACGACTGCGGCGAGGGCGCGACGTGAAGTCATGGTCCCGTGCGCTTGCACGGGCCCGACCGATCAGGCCGAGCCCGCGTCCGGGTTCGCGTTGGCGGGCGGGTCGAGGACCTCGTGGCCGTGCCGGCGCAGCTGGCCGACGAAGGCGTCGCGGTCATAGTCCGTGTCGACGACGATCTCGATTCGCGAGGCGGCCCCGTCCGACCGCAGATACTCCAGCAGTATCGGCACCATGGCCTCGGCGGATTCCTCGGCGTCGAGGTTGCCGGCGCCCGTGCCCAGCGGCGGGAGGGCCAGGCTGCCGACTCCCCACTCGGAGGCTCGCCGCAGGCCGTTCCGCAGGGCCCGCTGGATGGCCGAGACCGAGACGGGTCGCTCCACCGACCGGATCACGACGTGGATGAGGAATTCGACCGTCAGGTTGCCGGCGGGAGTGACGACGGCGGTCCCGACCGGCAGCTCGCCCAGGCTCCGACACTGGGCCTCGACTTCGGGACCGACGGCAATCTCGAGGCGACGCATTGCCGTGTTCGGGGCCGCCCAGTCGGCCGTCACCGGACGCAGCACGGCCATTGTCTTCGAGTCCGCCAGGTCGGCCTGGCGCACGACGATCATGCCGTCGCGACTTCCCGCGCCTTCCGGTACATCGCCGCCGCCTCCTGGGGCCTGCCCTTCTTGTCGAAGACGATGCCCATCACGTAGTACGTGCGGGCGTGTGTAGGCTCGAGCTGGGCGGCGCGCTGCAGCATGGTCAGCGCTTCATCGACGCGATTCAGCTGATTCAGCGATTCGCCACGGTAGTGGAACGGCGCGGGCGCCGACGGATCCAGATCGATGGCGCGCTTCAACTCCTGTTCGGCCTGGCCGTATACGCCTCGCCGGAAGTTGATGATGCCGAGTGACGCATGTACGGCCGGCCGCGCCGGGTCGATGCGCAGTGCACGACGCAGCTCCTTCTCGGCCGTGTCGAAGCGCCCCAGCTGCGCCAGCGCGTTCGCGTGGTCGACCAGCACGCCGACATCGTCGGGCGCCGCGTCGCGCGCGGCCTCGAAATGCTCGAGCGCGAGGTGGTGCTCGCCGCGCCGATCGTAGATGCGGCCGAGCGCGAGCCGGGCCTCGAGATCGCCGGGCCGCTCCGACACCACGCTGCGGTACAATTCAATGGCGCGGGCCACGTTCCCGCCGTCCGCGGCGCTCTTCGCCTGCTGAATGCGGGGGTCCGTGGGCCGGGCCGCATCCGCTCGCTCCGTATCCTGCACCGCCGGCGCGGCGTCCGCATCCGGCGTCCGATCCTGTTCTGCCATCTGCCCTTCCGACTGTCGATCGTTCGCGTCCGCGTGCTCGCCATCGTCAGCGAAAGGGGGGCCTTCGTCTGCGTGTCCGGCTTTCGCGCCGGCCGGCTCGGGCCGACGCCGCTTTCGTCTGCGCGTCATGGGCGACCTGCCGATCCGATCTCCTGATGCACCCACTCGAGATACGGACCATGTCCGGCTTCGACCGGGATCACGAGGACTTCCGGGACATCGTAGGGGTGTAGCGCCGGTACCCGCTGCAAAAGCGTCGGCACCCGCGCCGCCGTGGTCTTCAGGACGAGAAGGACTTCCGACTCCCGCTGCACCGCGTCGTTCCAGCGGTAGATCGATTGCACGCCTGGCACCAGGTTGCCGCAGGCGATGAGCCGCTCTTCGAGCAACGTATCCACCAGGCGCTCCGCCGCCGCGCGATCGGGTGCGGTGACGAGCACGACGCGAGCATCGGTCACGTCCCGTCCTCTGCTTCCGGCGCTGTCTCGGCGTAGAGTGCCTCGATGCGGTCACGGAAATGCTCTTCGACGATCCGGCGCCGCACCTTCAACGACGGTGTGACCTCCTGCCGCTCCAGCGACAGCTCGCGCTCCAGCGGGAGCACCTTCTTCGGGCGCTCGAAACGTGCCAGCTCTACCGTCTTGCGCGCGACCTCGGCCTCGAACATGGCGCGCACCCGCGGGTCCGCCGCCAGCTGCACGCGATCCCCGGCGGGAATCCCGTTCTTGACCGCCCACTGCTCGAGCTGCTGGAAGTTCGGCACGATCAGCACGATCGGATACGGCCGCCGGTCGCCGAGCATCACGGCTTCCGTCACGAATCGGCTCGTCTTGATCACGCTCTCGACGGGCTGCGGTGCGATGTTCTTGCCGCCCGCCGTCACGAGCAGGTCCTTCTTGCGGTCCGTAATTCGCAGGTAGCCGTCGGCATCGAGATCGCCGATGTCGCCCGTCGCGAACCAACCCTCCTCGTCGATCACCTTGCGCGTTGCGTCGGGGTCCTTGTAGTAGCCCCGCATGATCTGTGGTCCACGAATCAGGATCTCGCCGTCGTCGGCGATGCGGATCTCGGTACCATCGATGGGAGTGCCCACCGTGCCGATCCGGATCGCGTCCGGCGGATTCACGTTCGTGACCGGCGAAGTCTCCGTCAGGCCGTAGCCCTCGAGGATCTTGATGCCGGCGCCCATGAAGAAGTACGCCAGCTGCGGGTTCAGCGGTGCACCGCCCGAGATGAAGAAGCGGATGCGGCCACCCAGCCGGTCACGCAGCTTCGAGAACACGAGCTTGTCCGCGACACGGTGCCGGAACGCGAGCGACGAGCCGATCGGCCGGCCGTGCGCCTTCTGCTCGGCCCAGTCCAGCGAGACCGTCCGGGCCCAGCGCGCGATCCGACCCTTGATTCCAGGAGCCGCCAGCACGCGGGCGTACAGCTTCTCGTAAACCCGCGGCACCGCGACGGCCAGCGTGGGCCGCACGTCGAGAAACGCCTTCGACACCTGATCGATGTCGCCCAGGTGCGCAATCGTCGCACCGGACGCGTACATCGCGTAGTCGACCATGCGCTGGAACACGTGGGACAGTGTCAGGAAGCTCAGCGCGACATCGAACGCGGCCACCGGAAACCGCGGCTGCGAGGCGAGCACGTTCGTGTACACGTTGTTGTGCGTCAGCATGACGCCCTTCGGCTTGCCCGTCGTGCCCGACGTGTAGATCAACGTGAGCAGATCGTCCGGCTTCGTCGCGGCGGCCGCCACGCGGAACTCCGTCTCCGTGCCAGGCTGCGCGCGCCCCCGCTCCATCAGTTCCGCCAGTGAGATGACGGCGCCGTTGTCCGCGGCAATCGGTTCGAAGGCGATGATCCGCTCCAGGGTCGGCAGACTGTCCTTCGCGCGGAGCAGCTTGGTCACCTGTTCGGTGGTCGACGCGAAGCAGAAGCGCGTTTCCGCGTGGGCGAGGACTCCGGCCACCTGGTCGTGCGGCAGCGTCGGATAGACGGGCACGGAGATCGCGCCCGAGCACATCAACGCGAAGTCGGCGAGGGCCCATTCGAGTCGATTCTCCGACAGGATCCCGATGCGGTCGCCGCGTGCGAGCCCGATCGTGGCAAGGCCCTTGGCAATGGCGTGCACCTGCTCGAGCGCCTCGCGGTGGGAGACCGGCTCCCAGCCACCCGGCGTCTGCCGCAGGTACGCATCCGGCTTGTCGTGTTCGTCGGCCGCCTGGAAGAACAGCTCGACGAGCGTGCCCTCCGGCAACTGTGCCGGCATGGACGCGTAGCGCCTCGCCTCGGCCCCCGTTTCTACGACCCGACCCACGGTATCCATTAACCCCCGCCTGGTCGCCGCTTCACGCCGGCTCGAAGGTCAACGACGTCTTCACTTCGACGTCCGATCGCAGGGAATGCAAAACACTGCAGTATTTCTCGTGCGAAAGGTCGATGGCGTGTTGCAGGCGCGATTCGTCGCCCGCCTCGCCGCCGACAATGCGAAAGCCGATGTGAGCGCGCAGCAAGCGGCGAGGATGATCGTCGGCTCGATCCGCATCAACGACGACCTCCAGACTACGCAACGCGATCCGCATCTTGACGGCGATCGAAACGACATCCGCCGCCGAGCAGGTCGCGATCGACACCAGGAGCAAGGTCACGGGCGAGGGCGCGATCTTGCCGTCCGCGTCGATGACCGCGACCGGTCCACCCGCGCGGCCACCCTCGAAACGCAACGCCTCCCCCGCCCACCGAACGGTTGCCTCCGACTTCACCCGCCCCCCTGCTCTAGTTCGGCGAGCTTGCTGCGCGCATGCTCGATGTGTCGCTCAGCCTCGGGCCCGGTCGGCGGCGAGTTCAGGAACAGACGCAGATGCTTCAGCGCCTCCGGCGTGCGATTGACGTGCAGCAGCAGGAACGCGAGGCCGTAATGGGCGCCCGCCGACTGGTCATCCCGCGAGAGCACGGCCCGATAGGTCTTCATCGCCTCGTCGGTCATGCCGATGCGCGTGTAGGCGATCGCCATCTGCTGCAACGTCGCCACGTCGCCGGGATCCTCGCGCAATGCGAGCTTGAAGGACGTGAGCGCTTCGTGGTACTTCTGGCCGTTCAGCAGCTCCACGCCCTCGGCGTAGTAGTCGACGGCTTCCTCGGAATCGCCGAATATTTTCTTCCAGATCCCCATGGCCCAAGCCTGCGCAGGGGGTGATGTTGCACGGGGACGCTCCCTGAAACTAGACCGCCTCTGCGGGCGCAGCAACGGCGGCGCGCCACGTTCACATGGAGCGCGTGGCGACGAGCGTATCGTCTTTACGGGCGAGGATGCGCAATCCGGCCGCGGCCAGGCGCGTGTCGGCGTCGTGCGGAGCGGGCTCGAGAACGAGCCTGCCGAGGGGGCGCAGCGCACGGGCGCCTTCTTCGAGAAGCGTGTCGGCCGACGCTCCGCCCAGCCAGACACCGTGCAGACGGCCGGTGTAGAACGGCAAGCGGTCGCCGAGCGCGATGCGGTTGACGCCGGGCTCTTCGGTCTCTGCCGCGAGTTCGGGATCGGCGGCGACGATCTCGACATCGTCGATCAATGCAGCCACATCGGCTGCGCGACGAGCCGCGGGTCCGGTGACGAGCAGCCAGGCCGGCCCCTCCGTGACGCCGAGCAGGGCAGCGATCCGGACGGCGGCGTCGGCCGAGGCGTGTGTCCCGGCCGCGGGCGAGTCCGCACCCTCGGGAGCGGGCTCCTCGCCGAGCGGTGCGCGAAACTCGCCGAACCCGGCGCGCACTTCCCAGCGCGCGCGACAACTCGAACAGCCCAGCCAGCCGTCGAGAACGCGCCGGTCACGCGTGTCGTGCGAGAGCAGGATGAGCCCGGCCTCGGGCCCGCAGCGCGGGCAGGCCAGGATATCGGTGAGCAGAATGTGCATCACGACGGACGGAACTCGACCCACGTCAGGCGGCCCGGCTGGACGCGAATGCGTCGCCAGACGCGCTGGCCGCCGATATCGACGCCGAGCAGGTAGTCCCCCGCCGGCACGTCGCCGACGGCGAAGTTTTCGCCGTACGCCGGGTCCGGATTGCCGCGGTCGCCGTACGTCTCGGCGTAGGAGAACGGCGTTTCCGCGGGGTACGTCACGACGAGGCCGTGGATGCGGGCGCCGCGGACGGGCTGTCCGGCAGCGTCCAGCACACGTCCCGCGACCATGCCGGTACCGGGCAGTGGCTGGAGCCAGAGCTGCGGATTCACCGTAGTCGCCGGGAATCGCTCGTTCGGATCGACGACCGTGGCGTTCTCCGCGGCGGCCACGTGTACTTCGAGGTGCAGGTGGTTGTTCGTCGCGCGGCCGGTATTGCCGACGCGCGCGAGGATCTGGCCGGTACGGACCTCGTCACCGACGGCGACATCGATCGACGTGTTGTGGTAGTAGGTCGAGAACACGAATCGGCCGTCGAACTGCCGGTCGTGGCGGATCGCGACGGTGTTCGATCCGGCCTCCGCCGTGCCCGCGTAGATCACGATGCCATCGCCGATGGCGCGCACCGGCGTGCCCGCCGGATTGTTGAACTCGACGCCCTGATGTTGCTGGAACCGGCCACCCATCGTCGAGCCGTACCGATACGTGGCGTCGATGTACGGATTGCCGTCGGCCCCGTCGATCGGGCGCTGGAACCACGCGTGCCGTGGCTCGGCGGTCTCCAGGACGCGCGAGGCGGTGAGCGCGCCGTCCGGGCGGTAGTCGCCCGCGAGCGTCAAGTTCAAACCGGTCGTCGCGCCCGCCAGCGGCCAGATCGGTGGGCCCCACCAGGTTGCGGTCCAGAGATCGCCGGCCGGCCGATACGCGTCGGCCGCGGCGAGGTAGTAGAGGCGGAAGCTGCCGGTCTCGGTATCGCCGACCGCCATGCCGTAGGAGAGCGCGAGGATGGGCGGCAACCGGCCAGGCGAAGCAGCCATCGCCCGCACGCCGCCGGGCAGGCTGCCGAAGCCGGGCACCCGCACCTGCGCCTCCTTGAAGGCGAAGCGGTCCTCGCGGCGCGTCGAGTCGACGTACACCTTGGCTTCGGTGGCGACCCAGACCGTGCTGTCCGTGTTCATGACGACGGCGCGGATCCGTTCGCGCGGCAGGCCTTCCGCTTCGCCGAGCGTGCGCCAGGTGCGGCCGCCGTCAGGTGAGAGCGCGAGACCGCCGAGGCTGCCCGCCCAAACCCGACCGTGGACATCGACGTCCAGCGCCAGCAGGTACTCGTTCGGCAGGCCCGTCACCTGCTCCGCGCAGCCCGCGTCCGTACCCGAACCGCCACTCGCGACGACGCACGTCCACCGCTCGCCGCCGTCGCGCGTAATGCGCAGGCCATCGGCAGTGGCAATGAAGACCGTGTCCGCGCGTGTGCGGATTCCGTTGGGTGCGACGTACTGCCAGCGTGGACCGAGCTCCCGCATCGTCCAGTTCCGCCACGTCGCGCCCGTGTCCGTCGACTTTCCGAAGCCGTTGCCGACGGTCCCGTACCAGACGTCGCCCTTTCGCGTGAACGCGATCGAGTTGACGACGTCCCACGCGATCGAGTCGGAGTCGACCGCGATGCGCCGCCACGGCGTTCCCGGCGCGGGCGGCGGAGCGGCGCTGTCGGCGGGCTCGCGGCCGCGACCCCGGCGTGCCGCCTCCCGCGCTGCCTGCCGGTCCAACACGTAGATGCCGTGCCCGAATGTGCCCGCCCACAGACGCCCCGACGTGTCTTCCGCCAGGGCCAGCACGTGCACGCCGAAGCCACCGCTGTCCGGAATCGACGGCGGCAGCGGACGCGACCTCGCCGCAATCGATGTCGGCGTGCCCTGCGGCGGCGCCGGGCTGCACGCCGCCAGCAGCGCACCGAGTCCGAGCAGCATGGCGGCACGTCCGCGACGCGCCGCGATCGTCCGGTCTGGACCGGCTTCCATCACGTCGTCCTTTCTCAGACGAAGAGCGTGCGGTCCGTGTATTGCGCCCATTGCGTCGGCGTCTCCCACACGCGCACGTACAGCATCGCGTCTGCCATTTCGCCGGGCAGACGCCGCTTCATCTCATCGTAGAAGTACTTCGCCTGGTTCTCGGCCGACGGCTCGAGAGTGGTAAACGGCTCGAGCTCGTTCAGGTTCTCGTGGTCGAGTCGGTTGGCCAGCTCACGCAGGTGCCGCTTCACGTCGACGAAGTCGAACGCGATGCCCGCCTCGTTCAGCTCCGACCGGGCCATCGCCAGCTCGACGACGTAACGGTGCCCGTGCAGCCGTTCGCACTTGCCTTTGTAGTTGCGCAGGAAGTGCGCGCTGTCGTAATGCGCCTGCACACTCACGACGAACATGGTTCAGGCTCGCTCCAGAATCAGGTTGTGCACATCCACCTCGGGACGACGCGTGACGGCGAACAGCACGGCATCCGCGACATCCTCGGGTCGCATCATGGCCGATCGCGACGGCAGCCCGGGATTCGCCTGCCGGTCCACCGCGTTCCACAATGCGGTGTCCGTGGCGGCCGGCTCGACGAGCGTCGCGCGCACGCCCGTCCCGCGAAGCTCGGCGTCGAGCACGGCGTGCAGCCCGCGCAGCCCGAACTTCGAAGCGGCATACGCTCCGTTGTGCGGGAACGGGTTGCGCCCGGCGATCGAGCCGATGCTGACGATATGGCCCGACCGCCGCTCCAGCATGCCCGGCAGGAACGCGCGGATGACGAGGAACGGCCCGCGCAGGTTCACGGCGAGCATGGCATCGAACGCCTCGAGGCTCGTGCGGTCGACGGCCGCGAGGGCGAATGCGCCGGCCGCATTGACGACCAGGTCGATCGGTCCGCCGACCGCCGCGGCTTCGGCCAGTTGCTCGACATCGCGGACGACGCCGAGATCCGCCGGCACGGCCACGGCCCCGAGCCGCGTCGCCAGGGTCGAAAGCGACGTCCGGTCGCGGCCCGTCACGACGACCTGCACGCCCTCCCGCGCCAGCGCCTCCGCCACCGCCTGGCCGATCCCGCGCGTGGCGCCGGTCACGACCGCGCGCCGCCCGTTCAGCGAACCGTCGCTCAACCGACGATCGCGTTCACCATGCACAGGCGCAGGAATTCGTCGCGCGTGCGCTGGTCATCGAGGAACGCGCCGCGCATGGCGCTCGTGATGGTCATCGAGTTCTGCTTTTCGACACCACGCATCATCATGCACAGGTGGTACGCCTCGACGATGACGCCGACGCCCGACGGACGCAGCACGTCCCAGATCGCCTGCGCGATCTGGTCGGTCAGCCGTTCCTGGACCTGCAGGCGCCGTGCGAACACGTCGACGACGCGGGGCAGCTTGGACAGACCGACGATGCGGCCTTTCGGCAGGTACGCGATGTGGACCTTGCCGAAGAACGGCAGCATGTGGTGCTCGCACAGCGAGTACATCTCGATATCCTTGACGATGACCATGTTGTGATGGTCCTCGTCGAAAACGGCATCACCGATGACGTCCTCGACCGACATGCCGTACCCGCGCGTCAGCCATTGCAGGCTTTTCTCCACCCGCTCCGGCGTACGCAACAGCCCTTCCCGCGACGGATCTTCGCCCAGGCGCCGGATCATGTCGGTGATCAGCTCCTGGAACGACAGATCGGCTGCGCTCGGCGTCCATGCACCCGCATCGTGTGTCATTGCTGCGTCTTTCATTCGCCCGTGTACTCGACCGAATTCCGGGGCGTCTCCCAGAGCACGAGCCGCTTGAGCGTCACGCGCTCGGGCAGGCCGCTGGCAATGCGCCGCCAGATCGCGACCACGAGGTTCTCCGTCGTCGGGTTGACGTCGGCCAACCAGGGCACATCGAGATTCAGGTTCTTGTGGTCCAGTTCATCGATGACCCGCGCTTCCACGAGATCCCGCAGGATCTTCAGGTCGAGGACGAATCCCGTTTCCGGATCGACCTCGCCCTCCACGGTCACGTCGATCTCGTAGTTGTGGCCGTGCCAGTTCGGGTTCGAACAAAGGCCGAAGACCTCCGCGTTCCGCGGATCCGACCAATCGGGCCGGCCGAGGCGGTGCGCGGCGCTGAAATGCAGGCGACGCGTCACCCGAACGCGCGGCGCCGCACGCACGGTTCCGGGAACTCGCTCCACTTCGCCGACTTGCTCCATCGCTCTCTCCCTCACCCACAGACCCCGAATGGACGCAGAATGCCCGGCGGCCATATCGACAGGCAAGCTGGACGTGCGTGAGAGTCCGGACCGGGCCGCTTTGTTCCCGCGCTCGCGGGAAAGCACACGGGCCGACCCTCGCGTTGCGCGGGCCGGCCCGGTCGACGTATCGAAGGGATTTTTTGGAGCCCAGTCGAAATCGACTGGTGACCTCCCCTGCGCTTCCGCCGTCCTCTCGCGAGGCGTGACGTCCGTGCCGGGAGTCGGCCCCATCCTGCAGTGCTGTAGGCCCAAAAATGGAACCTTCGACACGCCGCTTACGAGGCTCAAGCTACCCCCGTCTGGATCGGCGTGTCAATGCGGTCCGGCACTCACGGCGAAACGTCGGGCCGGACGTGATACAGAAGCAGGATCGTCGTCGCATCGCGTCGGCTCGGCGACGAGACCTGCGGCGTCGTTGCCCACATCAAATCGTCGGAGTTCGGCGAGTGCCGCGCGATGCCGAGCACGTGACCGAGCTCGTGTGCGACGAGCCGCGGCACGCGATCGGGCACGGCCGCTTCCGAACCGAGGACGGTGACGATCATGCGGACCGGGCTCGGCGCCGCGCCCTGGCCGCGCAACGGGAACGGCTGAAGGGACGCGCCGCCCGGTGCGAGACAAAACGTCGTGACCGCCCGCGTGACCACAGGTGGGCAGCCCGTCGTTTCGACTGGCGGGATCTCGTCGGACCAGACCAGCACGACATCGGCAGTGGCAGCCGAGGGAGCCTCGGCCAGGCGGAACTCGCCGTAGGGGGCGAGGGCGTTCCACGCGGCGGCGCCCGCCCGGAAGGCGTCGAGCAGCAGGGCCGCGCGGGTCGCAGTCTGAGCGGGCGAGACGTAGACGCGCACGACGGCGCCGGCGGGCCAGCGCAGAATCCGCGGCGGCTGCGTGGGCAGCGAAAAGTCGTAGACGTCCTCCGCCAGGCGGCCCGGCAGGAACGGTGCATCACACGCGGCGACCACGATCGGGAGGATGGCGGCGAGCAGAGCGTTTCGTGATTTCACCGCGCTCCTCCGATCAGCCAGCCAGCACCCAGCCCGTACCGGAACACCGTGCCGTCGGCGCCGGCCGCGCGACGGATGGCGGCGGTCCCGAAGCGGTGTGCCTGCGCGAAGGCGCGAAGCGACAGGACGCGGCCACCGACATCGCGGTGCCAGGCCAGGTCTGCTTCGACGAGGGGCGAAATTGCGCTGCCCTCCGCGAACACGGCCCGCTCTTCCGTGAAGTACTTCACCCCGCCGAATCCGCCCGCGAAGGAAAGCGCCGGCGCGAGCGGGTATCGGACCGCGACGACCGCATGGAGCACCGCCAGCGACTGCAGGTCTCGCGTGCCGGCGTCATCGGCTGCGTCGAGCCGGGTGAACGTGGCGGCGGTGGAGACCTCGACGTAGGTGTTGCGGCGGAGCGGCGCGCGGGCGGCCAGGCCGGCCCATGCGCCCAGCGTCGGTTCCATACGAACGGGGCCGCGCAGCGCGGCCCCGAACCGTTGGCGGAGACCCGGCCCGGCGATGGCGTCTTCGGCGAGGGCCGTCGAGCCGGCGGCGCCGGCGCGGAGCTCGAGGCCGATCGGCTGCGCCGCGACCGGCCCATGGAGCAGGCAGATCGATAGCACAAAAAAAGACGGGACGGTCGCAAACTGCTGCGACCGCCCGCCTTTTCCGCGGCGCTCTCCCCGGAGTTCCCGCTCGCCGCGGCTGACCGTGTTGTGCCAGCCGTTAGAGCAGGATCGCGGCCACCTCGGGCGGAACGTCGGAAGCACTTGCCACTCCTCGTCTTCGCTAATCTGCGTCGCGACCGGATCGTCGCTCGGCACAGGCATTTTTTGCGTTGATCGGTCCCTTCTTGCGCTCGGCCCACACGGCATGCCGCCGCGCGCGCCGCCGG
>JBFJPA010000085.1:0-11746 GCA_041617355.1 Longimicrobiales bacterium | reverse complement strand
GAGTAGTTGACGTTGACGCTGCCCGCGAAGTGGTTCGTCTCCACCTTGTTCAGCTGGTAGATGTTCTCGCGCAGCGTCGCGAACGCCGGCTGGCCGTACAGGTTGTTCTCGTTCGCCAGCCGCAGCTGCGACATCAGCGTCGACGAGAACGCCCCGTAGATGTTGTTGCCGTTGTCCGGCGTCTCGTGATCCATCTCGGCGTATAACGTGTTCACGCCGATGCGGACCTTCTCGTGCGGCGAGACCGTCAGATTCGCCGTCGTCTGCACGCGGCGGTTCTGGTCATCGGCCTTCTCGTAGCCTTCTACGTCGGGGAAGAGGTTGCCGATGGCGAACGGCCCGTTCTCGTCCTGGAAGCGTGCCGACGCGAAATACGTGAAGAAGTCGGCACCGCCCGAAACCGAGGCCGAGTAGACCTGCTGGTAACCCGTGTCGAAGTAACCGGGCAGCAGATCGATCTGGAACGGCTCGAACGTCCGGACCTGCAGCCCCCAGCGGTCGCGGATGCGGTTCACGTCGGTCTGGGTCTCCGCGAAGTCGGCCAGCGGCAACATGCGGTTCGTCGGCACGCTGACGGCCGTCTGGTCGACCTGGAACGTAAATCGCGGCGCGCCAGCACGGCCCTTCTTCGTGAAGATCTGGATCACGCCGTTCGACGCCTCCGTGCCGTACAGCGTCGCCGCGGCCGCACCCTTGAGGATCTCCACGCGCTCGATCGCGTCCGGCGGAATGTCATCGAGACGCGACGGATTCGCCTGGTCATTGAACGCGTTCGCGGCCGAACGGTCGACCCGGATGCCGTCCACGTAGACGACCGGCTCGTTCAGCTGCGAAAGGCTCGCCGAGCCACGAATCCGGATCCGTGCGCCTTCGCCCGTCGATCCGCTCGACGGCAACGCGACCACACCGGGCTCGCGGCCCTGCAGGATCTGCGAGAAGTCGCTGATCGGCGCGTTCTCCAGCCTCGACACATCGATCGTCGCGATCGTGTTGCCCAGCTTCTTCTTCTGCGTCGCGACGCCCGCCCCCGTGACCACGATCTGGTCCAGCTCGATCGCCGTCTGCGTCAGACCGACGTTCGCGATTGTCGTCTCGCCGGCCGTGACCGTCACAGCACGTTCGCCCTGACGGAAGCCGACGATCTGCGCGGTGAGCGTGTGCTGACCGGCAGGGACGTTCAACAGCAAAAATCGCCCGTCCCCGTCAGTCAGGCCGCCGATGCCCGTCGGCGGTAGGAACACCTGGACGCCCGCCAGGGGCCGGTTCGTCGCCGCATCCACGATGCGACCCGTGATCCGACCGGTCTGTTGAGCTGCGAGCGGCCCCGCGAGCCCCAGGAGCATGGCCCCTACGGCTGCGGAACGGATGGTGTGCGACCACCTCATCCGATCCTCCGGGTTGGGGAAATGCCGGGCCTTCGGGGGAGCGCGATGTACGCCACCCCGCCGGCGGGAATGGGGTCCGCCGGTACAGCCCGCCGAGTTTTTTCGTCAAAACGTGGACGCCCGATGCGCACGGGCGGTTTTTGCAAGCTAGTTGGCCAGTGTAGGCCGCGCTGTCTCCGCTGTCAAATACGGCCAGGACTTCCGCGTCCATTCCGGTCCGGAGACTTCATCGGGTGTAACGATCGAACCGGCGACATTGTGACAGAAACCACTCAACTGAAACGGCTACTATCACTTACCGCGCGAGCAGGATGACCGTCGCAATGCCGCCGACGCCAAGGGCTATGCGCTTCCAGTTCCAGTCTTTCCCGGGCTCCGCCTCTCTCGTCCAGAACAGCACGACGCCACAGTCGCCCCCCGGATATTCGACGGGCGCGGCCGTCCCGCGATAGACCTCGACCCCTTCGAGCACGCCGGGATCGAGGTAATCATCGACCGTGCTGGAGGGCGTCTGTCGGAATCGTATACCGTCTACATACAGCGCCGGCATGCAGCGCCGCTCCGCGCCACTCTGCAGCACGATCAGGTTGCGGCCCGGCGCAAAGCCGAGCTCGAACGTGAACGCCGGAGCAAGCGTGACGTTGCGCAGACCCCGGAACAGGTCGGTCGTGTTGCCCCCGGTGTGGCGGTCCACGTCCTCGCGGGTGAGGAATTCGCCGAAGGCGCCGACGCCTTCGCCTTCGGCACGCGCGCGAAACTGTTGCAGGGCGGCCCGCTCACGGCGGGCCCGGGCCGTGATGATGAGTGGATCCAGCGGAATGGCGCCGATGCTCAGCCGCACCTCGACGTCGACGATCTCGCCGCGGCCGATCTCGAACGGCACGGTCGTCAGGCTGGCGTACCCGATACGCAGCAGGGAAAGCGAATACTGCCCGGCGCTGGGCGCACGGACGACGAAGCCGCCGATGCTGTCGGTCACGACCCGTTCCTGGACGAGGTCGGTCGCCGTGAGCAGCGTGACCGCCGCATCGGCGACGCCCTCGCCGGTCGCACTGTCGATCACCCGCCCGCGCACGAGCTGCGCGTCTACAGCGGCCGGTGCCAGGAGCAGCGCGGTCGCGAGGAGCGCACGTGAAGGACGGAGCATCGGCAACCTCGACGAAGCGGCGGACACGGTGTCAGAAGATGAGAACGAACAACGCCGCGATGCCACCCGCCCCGAGGAGCAGGGCTTTCCAGCCGATCCGTTTGCCGGGCCTCCGTGCCTCGGGCTCGCGTGTCCAGAAGAGGATCAATCCGCACTCGCCTCCCGAGAATTGCGGCGGTCCGATACCCGAGTACACTTCGACGCCTTCGAGCGCGTTCGGCGAGAGGTAATCGTCGATCGTGCTGAGCCGGGTCTGCGGCAGACGGTTCCCATCGACGTAGATGGTCGGGTTGCACTTACGGCCGGAGTGGTGCGTCAGGTAGATGAGGTTACGCTCCGGACCGAAGTCCCCGGACGCGATGCGCACCAGGCTGATGCCGCGCAATGGGCGGAGCAGATCAGACGTCAGCATGCGCGCGCGCCGATCGATCTCCCTGCGCGTGACGAACTGGCCGAATGCGCCCACGCCTGCGCCGCTGGAGCGTTCGCGAAAGCCTGTCAGACGATGGTCGGCCCGAGTGGCGCGTGCGACGATGGTGAGCGGTTCGAGAGGGATCGCATCCACGGCGAGACGGACGAGCAGCTCGACGACCTCATCGGCACGCACGGCGAGGCTTCGCGCCTCGACCGTGCGGAAGCCGAGGCGTGTCGCGCGGAGCGTGTACGTGCCGGGAATGGGTACGGTCAGACGGAACGCGCCGTCGCCATCGCTCGCCGTGCGCACGAGCTCGGCGCCCGTATCATCGAGCAACGCCAGCTCCACGCCCTCCATGGCGGCGCCCGTCCCGTCCTGAACGACCCGGCCGCGGATCTCCTGCACCGTCTGGCCCCGCACCGCGATCGGCACGGTGGCCAGAATGACGAGCGCGCAGAACAAACGAGTCGGCATGGACCCTCCGCCTCGCGCCCACGACGGGATCGAGCGAACTTACTTCACCCGCCGCGTGCGGCGCCGCAGGAAGTCACGCATCACGTACTCCCCGAGTGTCATCGTGTTCGTGAAGTATGCCTTGCCACGCGCCATCGAACACACGGTCGCGACAAACCGAACCAGCGCCGGATCCCGCGCCAGCATGAACGTGTTGATCAGAATCCCGGACTTCCGGCAGGCGCCAACTTCACGCAGCGTTTCGCGGATCACCCGCGGGTCGAGGCCGGCCGGATTCTTGTAAACGCGGCCGTCCGGCTGCGTGATCGCCGATGGCTTGCCATCGGTAATCATGACGATCTGGCGCATGTCCTTCTTTTGCGCCAGCAACAGGCGTCGCGCCAGCTTCAGCCCCTCTGCCGTATTCGTATGGTACGGGCCGACTTTCGTCCGGGCCAGCTCACCGAACGGGATCTCCTGGGCACGGTCGCCGAACGTGACGACGCGCAGGCTGTCGCCGGGATACTGTGTGCGAATCAGGTGCGCCAGCGCGAGCGCGACCTTCTTCGCCGGCGTGAACCGATCCTCGCCGTACAGGATCATCGAGTGGCTGATGTCGAGCATCAGCACCGTCGCACACGAGCTGCGGAACTCGGCCTGATGTACCATCAGGTCCGCGTAGTCGAGGTCGAGCGGAACGCGCACGCCGCCGCGCGCGAGCGCGTTGGTCAGCGTGGCCGGAATGTCGAGGTTGAGCGTGTCGCCGAACTCGTACGGCTTGGACGCGGCGCCCGCCTCGATGCCCGTCGCGAGGTGCGGCGTGTCGTGACTGCCCACGCTGGATCGGCCGATCGCGGACAACAGGTGTCGCAGCGTTCGATAGCCGAGGAAATCGACGCCCTTCTGCGTCAGGCCGAACTCTACCTGCTGTGCGGCCTGGCGACCTTCATCGATCTGTCCGCTGCCGGGCATCGGCGTGTGGGATGCCGGCATCTGCGGTGGGGCGCCGACGTTCAGGTAGCCTTCTTCGACGAGCTTGTTGACCAGGTCGTTGAGCAACTGCGCGATGGCGTCCCGCACGCCTTCGTCGCTCTGGCCCTCGCCGCGCAGCTCCTGTAGCATCTCCGGCGTGAGCTGCCCGCTTTCCATGAGTGCCTGCAGCAACGCGTCTTTCAAGGACTCGAGACTGCGATCGTCGCCTTCCGCGCCGGACCAGCCCCACCAGGGATGGAAATGCGGGCCGCCCTCGAAGCCGGACTGGAGCAGGAAGTCCGCCAGCCGCTCGAGCAGGTCCTGGATGTTGAGGGCGTCCAGAATGCCGCCCTTGTACTTCGTGTAGGTGGTGAACCGCATGCGTGCTACCGAGGGTCGAGGGAAGACGGCGACGGCGACGGCGAGGCGTTGGGTGCGGCACCGTTCGCGGTGCGTCGTCGAGCTCCGGGTCGAGCTTCCATCATGAACGCGACGGCGGTCGCGCGACTCCGTCGCGAGCTGCTCGCGTTTTATGACGAGCGCCGCCGCGACTTGCCATGGCGACGTGACGCCGATCCGTACCGGGTGTGGGTCTCCGAGATCATGCTCCAACAGACGCGGGTCGAAGCGGCGATTCCGTATTATCAGCGCTGGCTCGCGCGCTTCCCGACCCTCCACTCGCTCGCGGACGCGGACACCGACGACGTGCTCGCCGCCTGGGAGGGGCTCGGCTACTACTCCCGTGCCCGCAATCTACACAAGTCGGCACGCATCGTCAGGGACCGGCTGGGTGGATCGCTGCCCGACACCGCGGATGGGCTGCGCGCCTTACCGGGAATCGGGGCGTATACGGCCGGCGCCATTGCCAGCATCGCGTTCGGCAAGGCCGAGCCCGCCATCGACGGCAACGTGCGGCGTGTGCTCGCGCGTCTCTTCGACCTCGATGATCCGGCACCGGCGAGCGTGCGCGCGCGCACGCGTCGACTTCTGTCCCGAGAGCGTGCCGGCGACTTCAACCAGGCGCTCATGGAACTGGGCGCTACCGTGTGCGTGCCGCGCTCGCCTCGCTGCGACGAATGTCCGATCGCGCGCTGGTGTCTCGCCCGCGCGCGCGGTACGCAGCGCGACCGCCCCCGGTCGCGGCCGGCGCCTGCGGTCCCGTCCATTCCCTTCGCGACCGTCCTCCTCACCGATCCGAAAACGCGCGTTCTGCTCCAGCGCCGTCCGGACCGTGGCCTGCTCGCCGGGCTCTGGGCCTTCCCGGCCACGCCGCTGCGCGACGACGGCCGCGCCACCGCCGCCGCCCGCCGGCACGCCACCGTCCTCGCCGACGGCGTGCGCCCCGGTCGCGGCCGCCGCCTCTTCGAGCTCGCGCACGCCTTTTCACACCGCCGCGAGATCTACCACGTCTACCGCTATCCACTCCCACGCACGCCGCCTCGGCCCCGCGACGATGCCTTCGCCTGGGCACTCCCCTCTGAGCTGGACCGCTTCGTCCTGCCCGTCGCCCAGCGCCGCATCGCGGAGCGCGCACGCATCGTCTGACGCACCGGCGCTCCGTCGCGGCGCGCCGATCGAGTCGCCTCGCCCCCCTCGGGCCTGACCCATCCCGCTATTCCCGCGCGCCAGTCCGCGGTGCAGCGTGTTCACGCGAACCGGGAACCCTGGTCGAGGAGGTCACCATGTTTCGGAAGGTGCTGTCCCTGTCGGCCGCCGCGGGGGTCCTCGCGCTGGCCGGCGCGCTGTTGACGGGTGAACCGGCGAGCGCGATCGAGGCCACGCCGTGTGGTCCGCAATACGGACCGGAGTGCACGACGGTCAACACGCAGATGTGCATCTGGGCGATCGTGTTCCAGTGGTGCAGCAAGATCGAGACGAAGAACTACTACCCGGAAAAGCCGCCGCTCTAGGCCGATGCAACGGCTCCGTCTCCACCCTGTCGTGGCAGCCGGTCTCGCGCTGGCTGCGCTGACCGTCGCCCTTCATCGGGTGTTGGCGGAGCCACGCCTCAGCCGACTGCCGGCGGAAGCCGGATGGTCGGATGGGTCCTTCCTGTTCGTGTACCACCCGGACGACTGTATCGGCCATCGCTGGATCATCGAACGGCTGAACGAAGCTCACGCCCGCGGCCTCGACGTCCGCGGCATTCCGGTTCGCACGCCCGAGGGTCGGGCCTCTGCGGTCGGCGAGGTCGCGGCGCGGCCGGCGTTCCCGGACGCGCCTGCGCTCGTCGACCCGGTGACGCGACTGATGTTGCGTCTCGGTTACCGGCGAACGCCCGTGCTCCTCGCTTTCGACGAGTTCGGTCGCGTCCGCCATATCGTCGATCTCGGTGAACCCGCGATCGTCACGCGCCGCGCACTGATTCGTACGCTGCGCCTTCTTTCCAACGCGGAGGAGTGGCCATGAGGCGAGATCCCCAGTCGCGGAGATCCTGGGCACGCGCGATCCGCGCGGTGTTGCTGGGGCCGCTCGTGTGGCACGGCTGCGTCGGAGCGGACGCACCGCCGCCCTCGCCCGTGCGGATCGAGCGACCGTCCGGGCTACCCACGCGGCAGGTGCGGCCAGTCGACTGGGAGCTCGTTTTCCGCGTGGGCGGCACGGTGGACGATGCCCGCCTCACGAACCCCGTCCGACCGGCTGCGTTCGATGGCGGGCTCTACGTCTTCGACGGCCACATGAAGCAGGTGCAGCGGTTCGACACGGCGGGCACGCTGGTGTGGGTGTTCGGCCGTGAGGGTGGCGGACCGGGCGAATTTCGGATGCCGCGCGACCTGAAAGTGGATGCGGCCGGACGCGCATGGATCCTGGATCCGCCCAACGACCGCATCACGATCCTCGACCGCGACGCGAACCACATCCGCGACATCGTGTTGCACAGCTTGCGCGATGCGCCCGACCGCATCGTCCCCCTGCCCGACGACCAGGTCATGCTCCTGTCGGGCGCCGCCGACTCGCCGTACGTGCGAATCGCCGGCGATGGCACGGTGCTGGCCCGCCTGCCTTCGCCACTCGCCGGTCTCGACGGCGTCGGCTCCCTCGGCGCGCAGGCCGTGCCGCGCGGCGATCCGGCGACCGGCCGCTGGTCCGTCGCCTTCATGGTCGGCGACGGCCTCTTTTCATTCCAGGGCGACAGGCCCCGGCATGGCCACGCCTGGTTCGTCGAAGAGGTTCCGTGGCCCGCCATGCGGCAGCAGACGTCGGGCACCACAACGGTGACGCGCATGGACCGACCCACGTTCGGCGCCGCCTCCCTCGCCGTCGACGGCGATCGCGTCCTCGTCTTCTTCCGGGGGCGGACCGACCTGAACTCTCGCGTGCTCGACCTGTACTCCGCCTCCGATGGATCCTACCTCGAAAGCTGGGCCCTGCCTCGCCTGTACAATGAAGTCGACTACCGGGGCGGCATCCTCTACGGAGTGTACGATGACCCATTTCCGGGCGTCGAGGCCTGGCGTCTCGTACAGACGGCCGAGGGCGCCGGGAACGGGCGACGCCGATGATCCTGGCCGCTTGGGCGGCGGCAAGCGGATCGACGAACTGTCGAGCGGAGAACGCGGAGCATGCGCGGAGAAGCAACGTCGTTGTTAACGCATTCTGTTGAGCTCCACGTACGCTGTGTTCTCCGTGTTGCATTCCGTTGGCGGTCGAACGCGATGCTGCAGCGCGACGCCAACGCCCCTCAAACTTCGAAGGTGGGCGAACTTCCGGGCGGAGGCCCGCGGCGAGGCCCGCGCCCGTACCCGCCGGCGTCGGAGCGTGTGAGCCGGCGCTCCGCAACCAGAGCCTCGAGGAGGAATTCACACGCTGCTGCGGTATATCCGGGCGAATCGGAGCGTTCGAGGCCTAGCTTGCGGACGGCGCCGAGCAGCGACGGCACGGTGCCGAAGCCTTCGAGCGCGGCGCTCGCGGCCGCGGTGTCGCCCAGCTGCAGGACGCCGCCGCGCTCGAAGTAATCGACGACATCCTCGAGCTCGGTGGTCACCGCTTCGCCGCCCCAAGCATCGAAGGTCTCACCGGCGGCGCGCGCGATCAGCTCACGCGCGATCTTGTCGGCGCCGACCAGTTCGCCCTCGTACTCGAGCTCGAGCTTTCCGGTGATCGACGGCAACGCCGCGTAGATGTCGCCGGGCCGGGGGACGGCCTCGTCTTCGCCGCAGGCGAGGGCGCGGCGCTCGGCGTTGGACGCGACGTTTTCGGTCACGCTGATCGGCAGTCGCTGGGATACGCCGGAGCGCTGGTCGACGCGCTTGTCTGTGCGAGCCAGGAAGGCGATGCGTTCGATGATGTCGGCCAGGAAATCGGGCACCTCGACGGCGCTGCCGTCGCGCTCGAGCCAGGCCTCCTGACGCGTGATGGCGACGCCATGCTCGATCGTTTCCGGATAGTGCGTCGCGATCTCGGAGCCGATGCGGTCCTTCAGCGGCGTGATGATCTTGCCGCGTGCCGTGTAGTCCTCGGGGTTCGCGGTGAACACGAGGAGCAGGTCGAGGGGAAGGCGAACCGGATAACCTTTGATCTGAACGTCGCCTTCCTGCAGGATGTTGAACAGTCCGACCTGGATCTTGCCCGCCAGATCCGGCAGCTCGTTCAGTGCGAAGATGCCGCGATTCGCACGCGGCAGCAGTCCGTAATGGATGGTCAGCTCGTCAGCGAGGACGTGGCCGCCGCGCGCGGCACGGATGGGGTCGACATCTCCGATGACATCGGCAATCGTGACGTCGGGTGTAGCCAGCTTTTCGACGAATCGCGCGTCACGACCGACCCACGCGACCGGCGCGTCATCGCCGTGCTCCTCGATGATTTGCCGGCCGACCTTCGAGATGGGGCGGAACGGGTCGTCGTTGATCTCGCTGCCAGCGAGGATCGGCATTTGTTCGTCGAGCAGATCGGTCAGCTGCCGGATGATGCGGCTCTTGGCCTGACCGCGCAGGCCGAGCAAGATGAAGTTCTGCCGGGACAACAGCGCATTCACGATCTGCGGAACAACGCTGTCCTCGTAGCCAATGATGCCGGGGAACAGCGGATCGCCGCAGCGCAGTTTTCGGAGCAGGTTCGCGCGGATCTCGTCTTTCACGGAGCGTGGGCGCCAGCCAGCGCGGCGGAGCTCGCCGAGCGTCGCGGGTCGTTGCTTGGTCATTCGTCTGCTTTCTCCTCATCAATGACGATGCCGATGCCGCCGGGCGCGCGGACGAGTCGCGGCATGATGGGCCGGACCGTGCGCGAGCGGAGCTCGGCCAGGGCGTGTTCTACGGAGTCGTACGCAGCCAGCGTCTCGAGCGTGTGTACCGTCGGGAAGACCATGGGCAGCTGGCCGGCCCGGAACCGGTCCAGCGCTTCGCCGGGACGGATCCACAGGGCCGCACTCATTTCGCGCGCGTCCGGCGCGGCCTCCGTGCCGGCGGGGCAGGCCGCCGCGAAAAAGCGCGTGTCGAAGCGCCGAGGCTCGGCGAGCGGCGTGATCCAGTGTGCGAAATGCACGACGCCGGTCAGGTCCGCGCGCGCGCCCAGCGCGGCCAGTGCATCGGCCAACGTCGCGCGGTCCTCGAGCAACGCGTCGCGCCAGTGGACGAGCGCCGCCGCATCGGGCCTGCCGCCGGCGAACTCCGCGAGCAGGACGCCGGTTTCCTCGAACGTCTCGCGCACGGCCGCCAGCCAGTAGCCGGCATCGGGCTCGGCCGGCAGGGCCAGCGCGTGCGCGACGAGTGCCGGATCCGCATCGCCGGGGTCCACCCGTCCACCGGGGAAGACGTAGGCGCCCGGTACGAAGCCACTCGATCGGTTGCGTCGCAGCAAAAACGACTCGGGACCCGCTCGCGTGTCGCGCAACAGCACGACTGTCGCGGCCGGGTTCGCCGGCGGGTGCGGCGGGTCGGCGGAGCGTTCCAGTCCCACGGCGAATCCGGGTGGCAACCGCTCTTCGGGGATGATGTGGCGTGGCTCCATGCTGCCATCCCTCACGACTCGGACATGACCCGCACCTTGCCGATCCAGGACGCGATGTCGCTCGCCGTGATGATGCCTTCGAGCTCGCCGTTACGCACGACCAACAGCCGCCGCGCGGGCGAGCTGCGCAGTTTCTCCATAACGCGCGTCAGCGGATCATCCGGCGCCACCACGATCGCGTCGCCGACCGGCGTCATGGCATCCCGAGCCGTGCGGATCGGCCAGTCCGCGCGTGGCACATCCTTGACCTGGTGCAACGTGATCAGCCCGAGCGGCGTTCCATCGACGGCGACCGGAAAGGCGACGAACCGCCGTCGCATGAAATGCCGGTCCGTCAGCTCCTCCAGCGTGATGTCCGGCGGCACCGTCTCGGGGACCGGCGTGAGGATCTGTCGTGCGGTCGCCTCTTCGAGCGCTTCGTGCAGCACGTGCTGGCGAAGCCCCATGACGGCCGCATTGCGCAAGAACCAGCCGATGAAGCCCAGCCACAAACCGCCGACCACGTTACCGCCGAGGACCTGCCACACACCGAACGCGATCAGCAAGTAGCCTATCCACTGCCCACCGCCCGAAGCAACCTTCGTGGCACGTCGCATGTCGCCCGTGATCTTCCAGACGATCGAGCGCAGGACGCGTCCACCGTCCAGCGGAAAACCGGGTAGCATGTTGAACACCGCGAGCACGATGTTGAGCAGCGCGATGTATTGCAGCACCGCGATGATCGCCGGATGCGTACCCGTGGCGGCTCCCGCCACGGCCAGAGCGAGCAGCACCGCTCCGATCGCGAGACTCATGAGCGGACCGACGATCGCGATCCAGAACTCGTCGCCGGGCGACTTCGCCTCGGCTCGCGTCCGTGCCACGCCGCCGAACAGGAACAGCGTGATGCCCTCGACCTCGATGCCTTTGCGGCGGGCGACGACGGAGTGCGACAGCTCGTGCGCGAGCAGTGAAACGAAGAAGAGGATCGCGCCGATCGCGCCCATCGCGAAGTAGGCGCCCGCCGACAGGCCGGGAACCTGCGCGGGGAAGACGCCGGCCGAGAACGACCAGAGTACCAGGAAGAGAATGACGAACCAGGAGTAGTCGAGACGGATCTCGAACCCCAGAATTCGACCCATGCGGATTCCGTTCATGTCCTAGCGCTCCCTTGCACCTCCCATACGAGCCGCCGCGTCGACCGCGGCCGCCGCCCGTCGGAACGCCGCCGCGGCCTCCTGCTCGGCCGCGTGCCGACGGTCTTGGATCCGTTGTACCCCGCCGACCCAGACATCGCACACGACATCGGCCGGCGCGGTCAGTGTCAGGGCCGCGGCCAACGTGTCGAGGTTTGTCCCCGCGAGCGTGATGTGGTCGAGATCGACGGCGACGAGGTCGGCGGCCGCGCCGTCGGCGATTTCACCGGTGTCCAGCCGCAGCGATGCGGCG
>JBFJPA010000084.1:0-11877 GCA_041617355.1 Longimicrobiales bacterium | reverse complement strand
TGCGACGTGATCTGATCGAGGATCGTGGCCGCGCCGAGGGAATAACGGGACTCGAGCACGCGGAGGTCTTCCTGCGCGACGCGCAGGGCCTCTTCGGCCAGCTCGATCTGCTGCTCCGCGAGACGGAGATCGTTGAGTGCGGCGTCGAGCTGAACCCGGACCTGACGTTGCTCGTCCTCCAGCTGTGCTCGGCTGACCCGCACGTTCACGCTCGCGCGCTCATTCGCGTCCTCGCGGCTGAACCCGTTGAAGATCGGATACGACAGCGAAATGCCCGTGCTCCAGCTCGTGGTGCCCTGCGACAGTTGGAATTGCTGGTTGTTCCACGTGTAGTTGCCGGAGACGCTGATGGTCGGGAAGTACTGCGCGCGACTGGAGCTCAAGCTCGCCTCGGTCGAGCGGACCGCGGCCAGCGCCGTACGCACGGCGGGCGACTGCTCGAGCACGATCGCGAACAACTCTTCGTCGGAGACCGTCAGGCGCCGGGGCGCGAGTGGCGCCTCGAGCCGAGCGCTGACCGGACCTTCGAAACCGACCAGCGCGCCGAGCGTGTAGGCGGCGGCGCGTCGGTTGTTCTGTGCCTGGAGCAGCTGCTGCCTCGCCTGCGTCAGCTCGAATCGCGCACGCAGCGAATCCGACAGCGTCGCCGACCCGACCTGGAGCCGACGCACGGCCGCGTCGAGGCCGCGTTCGGCTCGCGCGATTCGCTCCTCGGCGACACGCACGAGGTCGTCCTGCCGCAGCACGTTGAAGAAGGACTGCTTCGCCAGCAGCGCGACGTTGAAGCGTTGCTCGACGACGGCGGCCTCTGCCGTTTCGGTCTGTGCGCGCGTCTGGCGCATCTGCGCGAAGCGGCGGCCACCCGAGAACAGCTCGACGGAAGACGATAGCCGAGCGTTGTAGCTCTCTGACGAGCCCGACACGGTCGTGTTCGTCGTCGGGTTGAACCGCGTCGAGCTGGAGTACGAACCGCCCGTGCTCATGGACAGGCTCGGAATGAAATCACCCAGGGCGACGCGCTCGGCCGACTCGGCCGTCTGTACGGCGCCCTGCCGCTGCACCATCAACGGACTCACCTGTAACGCACGCTCGACGGCCTCGGCCATGGTCACGCTCGGCTCGGGCCGCGCCTGCGCCTCGCCGGATGCCGGCATACACAGGACGGCAATGGCCCACACGAGAACGGCGCCCGGAGGCGCCGAACCCAGTTGTCCTCGAATCTTCATGTATCCCCTCACGGTCGACGATCCCGATCGTTGTCGCCACGCTCCGACGACCTCTGCTCCCGCCGCTTCTTGCGGTACTCTTCGTACGCCTGGCGTTGCTCGGGCGTGAGCAGCTGGTCCACCTCGGCCCGCGTCGAATCGACGATCGCGTCCATGCGCGGTTCGTACTCACCCCATACGGCTGCCATCTCCGCACGCCGCCGCTCGAACACCGCCTCGATCTGGGCGCGCTGCTCCGGACCCACGTTCAACAGCTCGTACGGGAATCGGCGACTGCGCCGATCGTTGTCGCGGTTCTCCCCGCTGTCGCGCGTCGCCGTGGGCTTGTCGACGGCCGTGACCTGACGAATCGCGGCGCCCGCGATACCTCCAGCCACGAACGTCAGGGCCAGCACGACCAGGCCGACCCACCGCTGCCGCGCGATCATCGGCTTCTTCCTTCCATCACGAGGATCAGGTCACCGATCTGCGGCGAACGTCCTTCGTCGAGCCAATCCGCGACCGGCTCCGCGACATCCAGCGCCGGCACGACGCCGCCGGCGAAGGCGAGCGGATCCGTGACGGTGGACACGGTCCGCGTCAGCACGGCGCCCGACGCCATCGCGGCGAGGGCTGCCGCCGCCATCGCGGGCCAGAGCCAGTCGCCCAGCGTCGCGAGCAGCCCGGCACGCGCCGCACGGCGAGCCAACTCCGGCCGCGCACGCTGCAGGATCGCTCCCACGATTCGCTCGAACCGCTCGTCGTCCAGCCGCGTCTCCAGCCGGGAGAGGTCCAATCGGTCCTGTTCCATCAGATCTCCTTGTGACTCTCGGCGCCGAGCCGAGCTCGGACCGCGCGCCTCGCCTGAAACAGCGTGTACCGCACGGTTCCCTCCTTCATGTCGAGCGCGTCGCCGATCTCTCGGTGTTTCCAACCCTCGAGATCGTGCAGCAGGAGCACCTCCCGCTGCCGCTCCGGGAGCGATTCGATCGCTTCGCTCAGCCGCTCCCGCGTGCCTGCCCGTTCCGCGTCGTGCGCGGGATCGCTTCGACTGCGGATGCCGTTCGCCCATTCAAGCGGCATGCTCGCCCGCACCTTCTTCTTGCGGTGCAAGCTGATCGCTCGGTTCCGCATGATGCGCATCAGCCAGGCGGCGAACCGCTCCGGCTGACACGTGTCGAGCTGCTCCAGCGCGCGGATGAAGCCGTCCTGCACCACGTCCTCGGCGTCCGCCGAATCGCGCACAATGGCGATCGCTACGGCGTGCGCCGGCCTCAGATAGCGCCGGACCAACGTCTCGAACGCCTCTTCATCGCCGCGTCGGGCTTTCTCGACGAGATCGCTGTCGCTGAGCGCCATCGTGTTTCCTGACGCACCATTGGGGTCGAACGTTGGAGGCCGCGGTCGGACACAGCCCGGGCTCGTCCCCTCGTGTCGTGTGGCTGGAGCCTCTAGCTTCGGGCGTCGCCGCCCGTGGTGGTGATGTACTCCAACTTGTATGCGTTCGCCATGCGCACCTTCATTTGCCTCCTCTTGCTACTCGCCGGGTCGCCCGCGGTTTCCCTTGCCCAGTGGACCGTCGTCGAGACGGGCGCGCCGACGGAGTTCCGCGGACTGGACGCGGCGGGAGCGCACGCGGTCTGGGCGAGCGGGCGAAATGGGTGGTTCGCACGCTCGGTAGACGGCGGGCGGACCTGGCGGGCCGACACGGTGCCCGGCGCGGGCGGGCTGTTTCTCGTCGACGTTCACGCGGTGTCGGCGACGACGGCTTACGTGTTGGGCACGTCGTTCGGCGGCGGGCTCGCTCGGATCTACAAGACGGCGGACGCGGGACACACCTGGGTGGTCCAATTCGAGGATGCGCGGTCGGGCGCGTTTTACGATGGCTTCGCGTTCTGGGATGACACGACGGGCGTGGCATTCGGCGACCCGGTCGACGGCGTGTTCTCGGTGGCGATCACGCGAGACGGCGGATCGTGGCATCGCGTGCCGGCGTCCAACCTGCCGTCGCCGCTGGCAGGCGAGGCGGCATTCGCTGCGAGCGGGCGGGCAATCGATGTCGAGGCCGGCGGCCGAGCCTGGTTCGGCACCGGGGGCGGCGAACGGGCCCGCGTGTTCCTGTCATCCGACTATGGGGTGAGTTGGACAACGGTGGAGACCCCGCTCCCGGCAGCCGCCAGCGCGGGCATCTTCGCCCTCGACTTCAGCAGTTCCCGCCGCGGTCTCGCGGTCGGCGGCGATTTCCAGCAGGCGACGCGTGCGACGCCGAACGTCCTGCGCACGGACGATGGCGGCAGGACGTGGCGTACGGTCGGCGCCACGGTGCCACCTGGCGTGAAGTATGGAGTCGCGAACGTGCCCGGTTCGAGCGCGTGGATCGCGGTGGCCCCGGCGGGTGCCGGCCGGTCCGACGACGCCGGCCTCACGTGGACGGATCTCGGGCTGGCCGGCTTCAACACCGTGCATTTCGAGACGGCGACGGCCGGCTGGATGGCCGGCACGGGCGGGCGAATCGCGATCTACAGGCGTTGACGCGGATCCGCCCGGCCTGCGGGAGTTGGGGCTCGTCCCGCGCCGCGCGCCGCTGCAACCTCAACCCTTGCCCGGCGGCCCCGCCATCGACGTGTTGTCAGGACCTCCAAAGCCAACCGATCCACAGAGGTTACACATGCGCTTCATCATCCGGTTTGCCGTTCTCGGCCTCGCGCTCAGCGCGGTCGCGGCGCCCGTTCGCGCGCAGGGCTACGGCCAGGCCGTGCTCGTCGCGGACGACCACCTGTTCGTGGGCGAAAGCCTGTACGAGACGCGGGCCGGCCGCGTCTACGTCTACCAGCGGGACGGCGGCAGCTGGCGCGAGATCGCTCGACTCGAGGCGTCCGACGCCACGCCCAACGACCACTTCGGGCGAGCGCTCGCGCTGGCCGAGGGGGACTTGCTGGTCGGCGCGACGATCGCGCGCGAGTCCGGTGCTCTCTACGTGTTCCGCCGAGGCGCGGATGGCCGCTGGCAGGAGTCGGCCGTGCTCACGCCATCGGACGCGCGGCCGGAACACTCGTTCGGCCGCATGGCCGCGACCGACGGCCGCGTCGTGCTCATGGCCGACTGGGCTGCCGATGAGAGCAGCGGCGCCGTCTACGTCTTCGAGAAACAAGGCGGCACGTGGCGCGAGACGGCCAAGCTGAAAGCGAGCGACGCGCAGGCAGGCGATTGGTTCGGCGGCTCGGTCGCCATCGCGAACGGTCGCATCCTCGTCGGCGCGCGCAACCGCGGCGAAGGCCGCGGCGGCGCGTACGTCTTCGAGCGCGCGGCCGCCGGCTGGACCGAAGTCGCGCGCATCGAGCCACCCGTTTCGTCGCCCAACCTGCAGTTCGGCACGAGCGCCGCCATCGTCGATGGCGACCTCCTCATCGGTGCACCGGGAGCAGACGGCTTCGTCGGGGCCGCATTCGTCTATCGCCGTGGCGCATCCGGCTGGACGGCCGAGGGCAAGATCACGCCACCCGCCGGCACGGGTCCGTCGAATGCGTTTCCGGGCGCGATCGCGGCGTCGGGTCGGGAGGCCTGGATCGGCGCGCCCGCCATCGAGGCGGGCCGGCTGCTGCGCTTCACGAAAGCCGCCGATGGCACATGGACCCGAACCGGTGAGCCGATCGTGGGTCGGACGCTCGAAGCAGGGGATGGACTGGGCGGCTCAGTGTCCGTGGCCGGCACCGTGGCGGCCGCGGGCGCGATCGGCGACGACTTCGGATATGGCTCGGTCGTCGTCTTCGAGCGGAGCGGAGACGCATGGCCCGAGGCGGCGCTGCTGTCGACGGAGGTCGAGGCGCTCGACCCGATCGTGGACACCCGTGTCGAGTGCCAGGGCGGCCAGGCTCGCATCTTCGCCTGCAACGGCGTCGATGTGCTCGCGTTCCTGCCCGTCCAGCAGATCGGCGCCGGCCGCGGCGCCGAGGTCAACGACGTGTGGGGCTGGATCGATCCCGTAACGGGCAAGGAGTGGGCACTGGTCGGTCGCTTCGATGGCACGTCGTTCATCGACATCAGCAACCCGCTCCGGCCCGTCTACGTCGGAGATCTGCCCAAGCACGAAGGCTCGCGGGCGAATACCTGGCGCGACATCAAGGTCTACCGCGACCACGCTTTCATCGTGGCGGACGGGGCCGGGCCGCACGGCATGCAGGTCTTCGACCTGACCCGGTTGCGGGACGTGCCGGTCGCAGCCGTACCGGCCACATTCACGGAGGATGCGCACTACGACCGTATCGCCAGTGCGCACAACATCGTGATTAACGAACAGACGGGCTTCGCCTACGCCGTCGGCGCGAGCTCGGGCGGCGAAACGTGCGGTGGCGGCCTGCACATGATCGACATCCGGGAACCGAAAGCGCCCGCGTTCGCCGGCTGCTTCCAGGACACGCAGACGGGCAATCAGCGGACGGGTTACACGCACGATGCACAATGTGTCATCTACCGTGGGCCGGACAGCCGTTATCGTGGCCGCGAGATCTGCTTCGGCTCGAACGAGACGGCATTGTCCATTGCCGACGTCACGAAGAAGGACAGCACCATCGCGATCTCCCGGGCGGCCTATCCGAACGTCGGCTACGCGCACCAGGGCTGGCTCGACGAGCAGCACGAGTACTTCTACATGAACGACGAGGGCGATGAGACGAGCGGCACGGTGCAGAACACGCGCACCCTCGTGTGGGACGTGAAGGACCTGGAGGACCCGGTCATCGCGATGGAATACTTCGGGCCGAGCACGGCCAGCGATCACAATCTGTACATCGTCGGCGACCTGATGTACCAATCGAACTACGTGAGCGGCCTGCGCATCGTCGACATCAGCGAGCGCACGGCGCCGCGCGAGGTCGGGTTCTTCGACACAGTGCCCTGGAACGAGTCGCCGGGTTTTGACGGCTCGTGGTCCAACTATCCGTTCTTCCCGAGCGGCACGATCGTGGTCACCAGCGGAAAGGAAGGCGTTTTCCTGGTGCGGCGGGCGACGCGACCGATCAGCTAGTTTGGGGCTTGGGCCGGGGGCTGGGGCTGGAATTCGAGAGCAAGGTTGGGCACGCGGGTACGTGCGGTCCGGCAGAGATTCGTGGGACAGCAAGGCATCAGGGACCGCACGGAGGGGGCCATGGGCATGACGAGCCGGCAGGAGAGCGGGGACGGGATCGGCATCGACGCGGACGAGGCGTGGGCAGCGGTGCAGCGGCGCGACCGCGGTTTCGACGGCTCACTCGTGTATGCGGTCCGCACGACCGGCGTCTATTGCCGGCCGTCCTGCCCGTCGCGTCGTCCGCATCGACGCAACGTCGAGTTCTTCGAGGCGCCGGCGGACGCGGAGGCGGCCGGGTACCGCGCATGTCTGCGCTGTGCGCCGTCGTCGGGTGATGGCACGACGGCGGAAAAGCGCGTGCGCAAGGCCGTGCGCATTCTCGAGCAGCATCCCGATGAGTCGATCACGCTGGCGGACCTCGCCCAGCGCGTCGGCCTGAGCCCGTTCCACCTGCAGCGGATGTTCAAGCGCATCGTGGGCGTCTCGCCACGCGCGTTTCAGGATGGTCTGCGCATGGGCCGGCTGCGCGAGCGGCTGCGTCAGGGTGATACGGTCAGCCGCGCCGCCTATGAAGCGGGATTCGGTTCGAGCCGAGGCGTTTACGACCGCGCGGAGCCTGCGCTGGGCATGACCCCGGGCGAGTACCGCCGGGGCGGACGGGGCCTGCACATCCGCTGGACGACGGCGGCCTGTGCGCTCGGACGTGTGCTCGTCGGCTCCACGCAGCGCGGGATCTGCAGCGTCGTGATCGGCGATGCGGACGCGGACCTGAAAGAAGAGCTCGATCGCGAGTTCCCGGCAGCGGTGAGAACGCGCGATGACCAGGCGCTTCGTTCGACCCTCGCGACGGTGCTGCAACAGATCGACGGGGCCGGTGATGCCACTACCCTGCCACTCGACCTCCAGGGCACGGCGTTCCAGCTTCGCGTCTGGTCCGCGCTGCAGCGGATTCCCGCCGGGGCCACACGCTCATATGCCGAGATCGCGGCGGCCATCGGCCAGCCGACCGCGGCACGGGCGGTGGCGCAGGCGTGCGCGGCCAACCGCACCGCCGTGCTCGTGCCCTGCCACAGGGTCGTGCGGACGGACGGATCGACCGGCGGCTACCGCTGGGGACCGGACCGGAAGCAGCGGCTGCTGGAGGCGGAGCGCGACGGCTGAGTGGCCGGACCGTACCGAGCTGATCCCACGCATCGTGAACATCGACCGCTGATTCCGCGGAATCCGTTCGACCGTGTACGGTCACAATCCACTCCTCGCGCCAGTCCAAAGATCCGAGTGCAGGCCGAACGGTCTGCCGCGAACACGAGGAACGGGAGGACAAATGCAGGTCGAAACCCGCTCGATCACGGTCGATACGGATGCGTCATCGCTGTTCGAGTTCGTCTCGGACCTGGAAAATCTGCCGCGCTGGGCCATCCATTTCGCGAAAGCCGTGCGCAAGAAGGGAACCGACTGGCACGTGCAGACCGGTCGGGGCGAGGTCGTGGTTGCCGTTGACGCGGACCCCAGGACGGGTGTCGTCGACTACCTGCTCCGGCCGGCCCCCGGAGTGGAACTGCCCGTACGCACGCGTGTCGTCCCGAATGGCGATCGTGCAGAGTACATCTTCACGCTGTTCCGCGAGCCCGAAAGCACCGAAGACGCCTTTCGGGAGGGCGTGCGTTCCGTCGAGGATGAGCTGCGAGTGCTCGCCCAAGCCTACGCGAACGACGACGTCCGATGACGAAGAAGGTCGGCGCGGGAGCGGATCGTGTTCCCGCACTCGCCGCCGATGTCGAGCGCGCGCGCAACGGTGAGCGGGCGGCCCTCGAGCGAATCGTCACGGCCATCCGCGATGACATCTACGGCCTCGCCCTGCGCATGCTCTGGCACCCGGAGGATGCCGAGGACGCCACCCAAGAAATCCTCATCAAAGTCATTACACGACTGCACTCCTTCCGGGGCGATTCGGCGTTCACGACGTGGGTCTTTCGCGTGGCGGCGAACCACCTGCTTACGATGCGGCGCCGGCGGATGGAGGATCCGGCGCTCTCACTCGAGGCGTTCGGCGAGGATCTGGCGACCGGGCTTTCGGCGGAGGGATTTCGGGGCGAATACGACGCCGATGCAGCGTTGCTCGAGGAGGAGGTCAAAGTCGGCTGCACGAGCGGCATGTTGCTGTGTCTGGATCGTGAGCAACGTATTGCCTACGTGCTCGGCGAGGTGTTCGGCGTTTCGTCCGATGAGGCGGCCAAGATCCTCGAGATCTCCGCTGCTGCGTACCGGCAACGCCTGTCGAGGGCGCGTCAACGCGTACGTGGCTTCATGGGAGGGCACTGCGGCCTGGTGAATCCAGGGGCGGCGTGCCGCTGCGCGCGTCGCGTAGACCGAGCCATACAGCTGGGCCGCCTCGATCCCGATCGACTCCTCTTCGTGGGTCGCGCGGTCCAGCTGCGGTCCAGCCCCTCCCTGCTGCGCAGCACCCGGGAGATGGACCAGCTGCACGAAACCGCCGCGATCTACCGGTCTCATCCCGATGCCGGAGCCCCGGATCGACTGCGGCAGGCCCTGCGCGCGCTGTTGGACAGCGGTCGGTTCGAGATCCTGTCCGACGCCTGACGCGCCCGGGTCGCATCAGTGGCCTCGCCAGCCGGGCCCGCGCAATGCACGGCCCGGCTTCGCGCCCGTGTGCTGGCCGTCCTGCAGGACCGCGACGCCGTTCACGAACACGTGGCGCACACCGACGGACAGCTGGTGCGGCGAGTCGAACGTGGCCCGATCACTCACGACACTCGGATCGAAGACGACGATATCGGCGAACATGCCGGGACGCAGCACGCCGCGATCCGTGATCGAGAGACGGGTCGCCACCGCCGATGTCATCTTGCGGATCGCATCCTCGAGTGGAATCACGCCTTCGTCGCGGACGTATTTGCCGAGGATCCGCGTGAACGTGCCGTACGCACGAGGGTGGACGAGGTCGCGCTCCGTGGCCGGGTCCACGCCGCCTGCATCGGTGCCGAACTTGATCCACGGTTGCTGCAGTTGCAGGCGGAGGTTCGCCTCGTCCATCAGGAAGTAGATCGTGCCGACGCGCTGCCGCTCGGAAAGCACGAGATCGAACGCCGTGTCGACCCAGTCCTTGTTCTGCGCCGCGGCGATCTCGGACAGCCGCTTGCCCGCCCACATCCGGTGCTCGGGCCGGTTGACGCCGACGATCAACGCGCCCTCTGGCGTCGCCATGGCGCACAGGTTCTCCCATTCGGTCCGCTCCGCTTCCATCTCCGCGCGCATACGCGCACGGACCGACGGGTCCGCGAGGTTGTCGAAGAGCTTGCCATCCGCGGACGCCCACGGCGGAAAACACGCGGAAAGGCCCGTCCCGCCGGCGACGTACGGGTACATGTTCGCCTGCACGTCGAGCCCGGCCATACGCGCCGAATCGATCTTTGCGATCGCGCGTGCCATCTTCGGCCAGTTGCGCCGGCCCGCCGCCTTCAAGTGGAAGATCTCGACCGCGACGCCGCCTTCCTTGCCGATGCGCACCGCCTCGTCGATGGCCTCCAACAGCTGATCCGCCTCCGAACGCATGTGCGTAATGTAGACGCCGCCGTACGGCGCCATTGCCTGCGCCGCTTCGATCAGTTCCTCCGTCGTCGCGAAGTTGGCCGGCGGATAGATGAGCGCCGTCGCGATACCGAAGGCGCCTCCCTCCATCGCCCAACGCACGACCTTGCGCATGCTGTCCAGCTCCGCCGCGTTGGGCGCGCCTTGCGACATGCCCTTCGCATACTGCCGCACGTTGTTGCCGCCGAGGAACGAGCCCACGTTCACGGACGCTCCGTGCGCTTCCATCGCGTCCAACCAGTTGTCGAAGCCGCGCGGCCCGCCGAAACGCGCCAGTTGCGCCTGCGCGGCCGGCGAGGACGCATCCCCCATCATGCGTTCGTTGAGAATCGCGTTCGTCGTGCCCTCGCCCATGATCTCCGTCGTCACGCCCTGCGTGATCTTGCTCAGAACACGTCCATCACCTTGTCCGAGGAACGAGCCGCGCGAGTGGCTCTGGATGTCGAAGAATCCGGGCGCCACGACCATGCCTCGCACGTCGATCCGTCGCACTGCGGGCGCAGCGCGCAGCAGGCCGGCCGGGACCACGCTCGCGACGCGGTCGCCGCGGATACCGACATCACCGTGGAACCATGCCGCACCGGTGCCGTCGATGACCCGGCCACCGAGCAACACGACATCGTATGTCTCGCCGCGTGCGGGAGTGGCGGTGGGTGTCGCGGTCGTCGAGGCGCATGCGCCGATGACGAAGGCGAGGAGGAATGTCGTCCACCGCAATACTGTGTACGACGACGCCGCTCGACGGCGGCTGCGGGACGTCTGGACCAGAGGCGGGGTTGCATCGATCTTACGCGGACTCGCCGGCGACTTGGCCGGGCGATCGCGCTGGCAACACTCGCGCGACAGCAGAACCATGAACCCTCGGGAGTCACGCATGGGACGCATACCGATCCGCCTTTCGCTGATCGTGCTGGCGCTTGCGATCGCAGCCGGTTGTGGCGGCGATGAAGGAACGAATCCTGGCGACGCTGTCGTCGTGCGACTGACCCCGCAGCTGACGTTCGTTCCGCAGAACGTGACGATTCGAACGGGGCAACGGGTCCGCTGGGTCAACGACGATGCGACGTTTCACACGGTCACGCCGCGGAATGCCGCGCAGCCGGGCACGATGACGCGCGCGACACGGAGCACAGCTGGCACGGTGCTGGAGCACACGTTCAACACGGCGGGCACGTTCGACTACTTTTGCGAGCCGCACGATGCGGCGGGAATGGTCGGCCGCGTCACGGTCACGAACTGAAGGTCGCGCTGTACGGCGGTTCTTACCAGGCGCCGCGTTCGCCGAGCCGGTCGATGACGTGGGCCAGCCGGTCGGCGGCGTTTCGCCAGTTGGTAAGGACCGCTTCTTTAGCCGCTTCGGGGTCGCCGGCCTCGATGGCGGCGACGGTCGCGTCGTGTTCGCGGACGGACGTGCCGATCTCGTCGACGAGCGCACTGATGTAAAGGCGCACGTAGCGCTCGGTCTGCGGTTTGATCGCCTCGTGCAGGGTACGGAGCCGCGGCCCTGCACCGGCCTCGACGAAGCAGCGGTGGAACGCCTGGTCGAGATCGAAGATGCGATAGGGATCCGGCTTCGGTGCGCCGACGGTGCGAGAGAGCTCTTCGTTGATGTCACGAAGGCGGTGGGCGGTTTCGGCCCGCGCAGTGGCGGGCCGTCCGGCAGCCCCGAGTGCGGCCATCGCTTCGACCTCGGCTACGATTGCGAAGAGCTCGCGAGCGTCTTCCTTGGTGAGTGGCGCGACGGATAACCGGGACTGCTGACCGGTGCCGCTGGCCACGATATAGCCTTCCTGCTGCAACCGTTGGAGCGCGCTACGGACCGGCGTCCGGCTCACGCCGAGCCGCGTCGCGACATCGGTCTCGATGATGCGCGTACCCGGCGCGAGCCGACCCCAGATGATCAGCTCGCGAAGCTGACGATAGGCCTGCGTGACCCGGTCGTTCCGGGATTCAGCGCGATCGGTGCGCCGGGATCGCTTCGCTGTCATTCCACTCAGT